>NZ_JAILWL010000352.1 GCF_025698965.1 Roseibium sp. | reverse complement strand
GCAATATGTGCCTGATACTGCGCGCATCCTCCTGACCAGTGGCCTGCTGCCGGCAGCGGCAATCGCCATCGTACTCAACCTGGTGCTGCCGGAAGAGCTGACCGAGGAATCAACCGACGAGGTCTCGGGCGGTATGGCCGGCCATGGCCTGGGCTCGCTTCCGCACGAAGAGACAAATTGAAGATCCGGCAAATGAAAGAACTGAAGGGCCGCGCATGCGGCCCTTTTTTTGTATCGGCTTTGCCTTCGTCCGGGATGATCCAATTCAGTTTGTGACTGGTTGTCATCCCTGCGTAAGCAGGGATCCAGTAACCATCAGAGTTTTGAGATTGAGCCAGGATACTGTGGGGTACTGGATCCCGGTCTTGACGCTGCGACGTCAAACCGGGACGACAAACAACATGAAATGACGGGCTTCTTACCGTGTCGTCATCAGCCGCGCCATGTCGATCATGCGCGCTGAAAAGCCCCATTCATTGTCGTACCAGCCGAAGATCCGAACTTGCCGATCTCCGACTGCCAGGGTTTCGTGAAGGGCGACAACCAGTGATTCCGGCCGGGCCCGCATGTCGGTCGAGACCACCCGGTCGTTGATGAAGCCGACCAATCGGCTTTCGGCAAAAATCTCCCGAAGCAGATCATTGAAAGGACCTCCAACAGAACGTGTCAGCGTCAGGGTCAGGTCGACCGCGGAAACGCTGATTGCCGGAACCCGGACAGCGGCACCGCTGATTTTGCCGCTCAGTTGCGGCAGGACCCTGCCGACAAGTTTGGTGGCGCTTGTCGTGGTCGGAACCATGGAGACACCACCGGCCCTGCTGCGCTCCAATGGGCCGCGCGGCGCGTCCACCATTGGCTGGCTGCCGGTGTAGCAGTGCACAGTTGTCATATGGCCGGTCTCGATCCCGACGGCATCATCAATTCCACGCAGAAGCGGCGCGAGTGCATTTGTCGTGCAGGAACCGTTGGAGACCAATTTATGGCCGTCGAGCTGTTCTTCGTTCGCACCGAGAACCAGTGTGATTTCCGCCGCTGCCGAGGGGCCGGAAATCAGAACATTCGAGGCACCGGCCTTCAGGCCACGCCCGGCAACTTCAATCGTATCGGCCTTGCCGGTGCATTCCATCACGACGTCGACACCGGAAAGGTCGACGGCAGACAAGTCAGGCTCAGCGGAAAAAAGGATCTCATTCCCATCAATGATCAGGCAGTCTTCCCCGATCGAAACCTCGCCCGGGAAGGGGCCAAAGACGCTGTCATACTTGAAGAGGTAGGCGCATGTTTCCAGCGAAGCGATGTCGTTGATCCGCACCACCTCCACCACCGCGTCCTGAGGCAGGCTGAGCACCTGACGCAAAACGGTCCGGCCGATCCGGCCGAACCCATTGATGACTATCCGCATTCCGATGACCTGTTCAGAAGTCCACTTCGATTGCGACGCCATTCTTGATCGCAAGTTCCACGGCTGCTGAGGCAACGGCAAGATCCTGTAGGCCGACACCGGTGCCATCGAACAGCGTGATCTCGCTTTCCGACGTCCTGCCTCGATGCGTACCATTAATTACGGCGCCGATCTCATTTATATTGTCCTTAGAGACAATTCCCTCGGCAACGGCATGCTGGCACTCGCCGATGGTCGCGGATTGCGCGACTTCGTCAGTGAACAGCGTCGCCTTGGCGATCAGATCATTATCGACTTCCTGCTTGCCTTTGGTATCGGTCCCCATGCAGGCGATATGTGTGCCGGCGCGTACCTGGCCACCCTTGAGGATCGGTTTGAAGCTCGAAGTGATCGAGATGATCACATCCGCCTCTGCACCCATTCGGTCGAGATCAACAGATTCATAAGGCAGGCCGAGGTCCGTGGCGGTCTCTTCAAGTCGGGAAAGCATTTCCGGGTGAAAGTTCCAACCGATGACTTTCTCGAAATTCCTTTGTTCGACTGCTGCCCGCATCTGGAAGGCGGACTGATGACCGGCGCCGATCATACCGAGTACTTTGGCATCGTTCCGTGCCAGGTGCTTGATTGAGACGGCAGAGGCAGCTGCCGTGCGCAGAGCGGTCAACAGATTGCCGCCGACCACCGCCTTCGCCTGGCCGGTATCGGCATCGAACAGGAACACGGTTGACTGGTGATTGGTCAGGCCGCGCTCTGCGTTTCCAGGCCAGTAACCGCCGGATTTCAGTCCCAGGGCAAGTGATGACCGGTCAAAACCGGATTTGAATCCGTAAAGCGCATCCGCGTGACCGATGGCTTCGCGAATGACCGGAAAATTGTAAGCCGCACCGCTCGACATGGCCGCAAAGATGTTCTCGATTGCATCAAATGCCTCTGCGCGGCCGATCAACCCGGCAATTTCCTTTTCGGGAACGATGATCATTTAGGTCTCCAATAATTTGGAGCGAAACCAGCACGTCTATCTGGCCGCTCAGAAAGAAATCACCAAAGTCGACATCCCGGCCGAGCGAAGCGCGAGCCGGGATCGGAGAGCCCCATTCCAGGGTTTTGGCTCTCCGATCCCGGATCTTCGCGTTGCTACATCTGGGATGATGAAATCGGGTTCTGCTGCTTCAGACCTCAGTAGGCCTTGCCACGTGCCGAAACCGGCCAGACGGATTCAACCTTGCCGTTGCGCACACCGACATACCAGTCATGAACATTGGCGGTCGGGTCGCAGTGGCCCGGAACCAGCTTCAGCTTCTCGCCGACTTTCAACACCCCTTGCGCATCGGCGATGACACCGTGCTCGTCGGAGCATTTGACGTATTCGACATCATTGCGCCCATAGATGAAGGGCAGGCCGCTATCTACGGACTGAGCTTTGAGACCTGCATCGCAGATCGCCTTGTCCGCTTTGGCGTGGCTCATCACCTGGGTGAGAATGAAAAACGCGTTTTCCCACTCGCCCTGGTCGATCCGCTTGCCGTCCTTGTCCAGGATGCGGCCATAGTCGGCATCCATGAAGGCGTAGGAACCGCATTGCAGCTCATTGTAAACGCCGGAGTTGGATTCAAAGTAGTAAGAGCCGGTTCCACCGCCGGAGACCAGTTCCGGTTCAAGGCCGGCCGCCTTCAGGCCTTCAACCGCATCCTTGACCATGGCAATGGCGATATCCAGCTTCTCTTTGCGTGCCTCATAGCTGTCAAGATGCTGCATGGCGCCCTGATAGGCCTGAATGCCTGTGAACTTCAGGTTCGGGGCCGCATCGACGGCCTTTGCAATGTCCACAACGGCTTCGGTTGAGGTCACGCCGCAGCGGCCTGCGCCACAATCGATCTCGATGAAGACTTCCAGGGTCGTACCGTGCTTTTCCGCTGCAGCGGAAAGATCGGCAACGTTGGCAATATCATCGACGCAGACGATGGTACGGGCGCCGAGTTTCGGCAAACGCGCAAGCCTGTCGATCTTGGCCGGGTCGCGTACCTGGTTGGACACCAGTATGTCCTTGATGCCGCCCCGTGCGAAAACTTCGGCCTCGCTGACTTTCTGGCAGCAGACGCCAACAGCGCCGCCAAGACGTTCCTGCAATTTGGCAACATCAACGGACTTGTGCATCTTGCCGTGCACGCGGTGCCGCATGCCATGAGCCTTGGCGTAGTCACCCATTTTCTTGATGTTGCGTTCCAGCGCATCGAGATCGAGCACCAGGCACGGGGTCTGAATGTCTGCTTCGTCCATGCCGGGCAGAGCAGGGATGTCGTAACCAACCTCGAAGTTTTCCAAACCGGTATCTGCTTTCGTATGAGCGTTCATGGGGTCTGTCTCTCTTGTTAACTTAAAGGGTCCAGGGCAGTTTGTTCAAATCGACATTGCCGCCGGTGACGATCACGCCGACGCGCTTGCCGGCGAAGACGTCCTTGTTTTTCAAGATGGTTGCCAGCGGTACGGCGGAAGACGGTTCCATCACGATCTTCATCCGGGCCCAGATCAGGCGCATCGCATCTACGATTTCCTGCTCCGATGCCGTCAGCACGTCGGTGACGTGGTTCGAAACGAAGTGCCAGGTCAGCTCTTTCAGCGGGACCTTCAGGCCGTCGGCGACGGTTTGCGGGGCGTCATCCGCGATGATGTGTCCGGCCCGGAAGCTGCGGGCTGCATCGTCCGCCTGTTCCGGCTCGGCAGCGAAGATCTTGACCTCGGGAGCCAGATTGGAAAGCGTCAGACAGGTCCCTGAAACCATGCCACCTCCTCCGATGGGGGCAATCACGGCATCAAGGCCATCCGTCTGTTCCATCAACTCCTTCGAGCAGGTTCCCTGACCGGCTATAACGCGATGGTCGTTATAGGGATGGACGAATTCGGCACCGGTCTTCGCCTGGACTTCTGCAAAAACGGCTTCCCGGCTGGTGGTTGACGGTTCGCACTCGGTAATGATCCCGCCATAACCGCGAACCGCGTCCTTCTTTGCTTGCGGCGCCGTGCGTGGCATGACCACGTGGCACGGAATTCCCCGGCGCCCGGCCGCGTATGACAGGCTGAGCGCATGGTTTCCGGAGCTGTGTGTCGCAACACCGGCCTTCGCGGTTTCCTCGTCCAAGCCGAAAACGGCATTGGAGGCGCCGCGAACCTTGAACGCACCGGCCTTTTGAAAGTTCTCGCATTTGAAGAACAGCTCGGCGCCGGTCAGTTCGTTCAGGAAGGACGAGGTCAGAACCGGTGTGCGATGTATATGAGGTTTGATCCGCTCGTGAGCGACCAACATGTCCTCAAGGGACGGGATATTGATGTTCAGGGCGTCGGTTTTCACGCTGCCTCCTTGGAAGCGATCGCTCCCTCGTTGCGATAGTATTCCTGCGCTGCGGCAACACCGGAGCCGAGTTTGATATCCAGCCCCAGGTCCGCCATGACCATTTCTGCGGTGGCAAGGCCTGAAAGCGTCATGACGTCGGTCAGGCTGCCTAGGTGGCCGATGCGGAACACCTTGCCCGCAACCTCCCCGAGGCCAACGCCAAACGCGACACCGTATTTCCCGGCTGCATGGGTAACGATGTCGGTGGCGTTGAAACCCTCCGGGGTGCGGATGGCGCTGACCGTGTCGGAATAAACGTCGGGTGACTTGGCACACAGGTCCAGACCCCAGGCCCGGACGGCGGCCCGTACCCCTTCGGCGATCCGGTGATGCCTGGTGAAGACGTTTTCCAGACCTTCGCCGAGCAGCATGTCGCAACTTTGCTTGAGGCCGTTCAACAGACCAACCGCCGGGGTATAGGGATATGCGTTGGATGCATAGGCCTTCATCATGTCGCGGACATCGAAGAAAGTGCGCGGCAGCTTGGCGGTTTCGATTGCCGCCTGCGCCTTTGGCGACATCGCGACAATGGCGAGACCCGCAGGCAGCATGAAGCCCTTTTGAGACCCGGTCACTGCCGCGTCGACGCCCCATTCATCCATGCGGAAATCCATCGAGGCGATGGAGCTGACACCGTCAACCAAAAGGAGCGCCGGATGGTTGGCCGCATTCAGTGCGCGACGAACTGCGGCGATGTTGGATTTGACGCCTGTCGCGGTTTCGTTGTGCGTGGCGAGAACGGCCTTGATCTCGTGGTTCTTGTCCGCGGTCAGTATCTCTTCGTAACGGTCGGCCGGTAGGCCGGCACCCCACGGTGTCTCGACAACGTCGACTTTCAGTCCATGACGCTGGCACATGTCGATCCAGCGATGGGAGAACATGCCATTGCGTGCGGCCAGAATCCGGTCTCCCGGGCTCAAAGTGTTGGTGATGACGGTTTCCCAGCCACCCGTTCCGGTGGACGGAAAGACAAAGACTTCCGCAACTTCGGTCTTCAGAATTTTCTTCACGCCCTGAAGCGCAGGCTGAAGGATGTCTCCGAAGAGCGGAGACCGGTGATCCAGGGTCGGCATGTCACAGGCCTTGCGAAGGGCCTCGGGCATATTGGTCGGACCTGGAATGAAAACAGGGTTTTGAAAGCTCATGGCCGTTTCCTTTCACAGTTTCCTGAAGAGTAAAGGACGGCGGTTCGCACGCGCAATTTTTTTAAAATAATTTTTCAAAAATGAAGAAAAGGAAAAAACTCAATATTGTCAAATAGATAAATTTTTCATATGATGAATTGATTTTTCGTTTTTTGAAGAGTGTGTCTCATGACAGAGATGAAAGTGGATCCGAATTCAGCTCGCCGTGCCCGTGGGCGCCCACGCGCCTGGGACGACAAATCCGGACAGAACACGATCAAATCATTGGACCGGGCCATGGCGGTTTTCGAGCATCTGAGCACCCAGTCCGGGGTTTCGCTGTCTGCCCTTTCAGAGCAGCTCGGCGAGTCGGCGGCGACGCTTTATCGCATTCTCTATACGCTGGAAGCGCGTGGACTTGTCGAGTTCGATCAGGGACAGCAACTCTGGCATATCGGACCGGGTGCTTTCATCATTGGCGCGCGCTTCCTGCGACGGACAAGCCTTGTGGAACGGGCCCGGCCGGTGCTGCGCAAACTGATGGAAGAGACCGGTGAGACCGCCAATCTGGGTATCGAGCAATCGAGCCATGTTCTTTTTGTCAGCCAGGTAGAAACCCACGCAAATATCCGTGCTTTTTTCCCGCCCGGCACGTTGTCGCCCCTGCACGCATCAGGAATAGGCAAGGCTCTTTTGGCGTTTATGGAAACTGATCAGTGCGACCGGTTTCTGGCGCAGGAGGCTTTGGAAAGGTTCACCGAACATACCCTTTGCGATGCGGCGACCCTGAAAGAGGACCTCAAGGACATCAGAACCCGCGGTTATTCCATCGATGGCGAGGAAAAGAACCTCGGGATGCGGTGTATCGCGGCACCGGTCTTCAACAACTACGGTGAAGTTGTTGCCGGCCTGTCCGTTTCCGGGCCGACCAGCCGTGTCTCAACCGCAAAAATCGACACTCTGGCGGCCTCGGTGAAAGAAGCCGCCAAAGCGT
>NZ_JAILWL010000351.1 GCF_025698965.1 Roseibium sp. | reverse complement strand
GACACGGCAGGTCTCGCACGAACAGCAACGCTGATCCGACAGATACGCGACGAGGCGACAAACTCCATTCTTGTAGACAATGGAGACTTCCTCCAGGGCAATCCCATGGGCGATTTCGTCGCCTATGAAAGAGGCATGCGAGAAGGCGATGTTCACCCTGTCATAAAAGGCATGAATGTCCTGAATTTCGACGCTGCAGCCCTCGGTAATCACGAGTTCAACTACGGCCTCGACTTCATGATGAAGGTTCTGGCAGGTGCAAATTTCCCGGTTGTCTGCGCCAACCTCGTCAAGGGGTCTACACTGGCTTCCAACGCGCGCCAGGATCAACTCTTCCTGAAGCCTTACGTGATTGTGGAAAGGGAAATTCAGGACGGTGCCGGCAACGCCCATCCGATCAAGATCGGCTTCATCGGTTTTGTACCGCCGCAAATCATGAACTGGGACCGCCGCCACCTTGAAGGCAGTGCAAACGCCCGCGACATCGTCGAAACGGCAAAGGCATTTGTGCCGGAAATGCGTGAACAAGGCTGCGACCTGGTAATCGCTCTGTCCCATTCCGGCATCGACGCAAACGATTATACGGACGGCATGGAAAACGCCTCTTTGCATCTGGCTGCGATTGACGGCATTGATGCGGTCTTTACCGGTCACCATCACCTGGTTTTCCCCGGACCGGCCTATGAGGGCCTGCCTGGTGTCGACAGCGAGAAAGGCACACTCTTCGGAAAGCCGGCTGCCATGGGCGGCTTTTGGGGATCTCATCTTGGTGTCATCGATCTGATGGTCGAGAGGGATGGCAATGGCTGGCGCGTTGCGAATTTCATGACGGATGCCCGGCCGATTTATGAAAAGGAAGGCCGCAAGGTTACGCCCCTGGTCGAAAGCCAGCAGGACGTCCTGGACGCGGTCAAGGAGGACCACGAAGCAACACTCGCCTATGTCCGACGCCCTGTTGGCAAGACCTCCGCCCCGCTTCATTCCTACTTCGCTCTGGTTGCTGACGATCCGAGTGTTCAAATCGTTTCCAAGGCTCAGACCTGGTACATTGAGCAGATGCTGAGTGGGACGCAGTGGGAAGGCCTGCCCGTTCTTTCAGCCGCCGCGCCCTTCAAGGCTGGCGGCCGCGGTGGTCCCGATTATTATACTGATGTGCCTGTTGGTGATGTCGCCATCAAGAATGTCGCTGATCTCTATCTCTATCCGAACACGGTTCGAGCAGTTGCCATCAAGGGCAGTGCGGTCAAGGAATGGCTGGAACGATCCGCCGGAATTTTCCAGCAGGTGGAACCGGGAAAAGCCGATCAACCGCTGATTAACCCCGAGTTTCCAAGCTACAATTTCGATGTAATCGATGGTGTCTCCTACGAGATCGATTTGAGCCAGCCCTCGAAATACGGCCCGAAAGGCGAACTGATCAATCCGGATGCCAGCCGCATCGTCAATATTCGTTTCAACGGCGAGCCACTTGATCTTGACGCTGAATTCGTTGTTGCGACAAACAATTACCGTGCAGGTGGTGGCGGAAACTTCCCGGGTATCAACGATGATGTCGTGGTCTTTGTCGGCCCCGACACGAACCGGGATGTCCTGGTGCGCTATATCGTCGAGCAGGGCACGATCAATCCGTCCGCGGATGCGAACTGGACCTTCAAACCCATGCCGGACACGACCGTTCTGTTCGAAACCGGACCGGGAGGAACAGACCATGCAGCTTCTGTTGAAGGTGTGAAGATCGAACCTGCCGGGGATGGCGCTGACGGTTTTGCACGTTACCGGATCACGCTTTAAAGATCTGTGCCAACGGCATCAAACAACAAAAAACCTTCCCCGATCAGGGGAAGGTTTGATAGTTTCTCGGTGTCACCGTCTGTGCGGTGAACTGGCCGTTCTTTTTTGGAAATCAGTCGTCGCGATAGACTTTCTCGCGACGTTCATGCGCTTCCTGGGCTTCAATCGACAATGTCGCAATCGGCCGTGCTTCGAGGCGCCGCAAGGAGATCGGTTCGCCGGTCTCTTCGCAATAGCCATAACTCCCATCGGAAATTCGCTCCAAAGCATCATCGATCTTTGAAATCAGCTTCCGTTGACGATCCCGGGCGCGCAGCTCAATTGAGCGGTCTGTTTCAGACGACGCACGGTCGGCAAAATCTGGGTGGTTCTGGCTTTCTTCCTGCAGGTTTGTAAGCGTTTCCGCACTTTCCTTCAGGATCTCTTCTTTCCAAACAAGCAGCTTGTTTCTGAAGTATTCACGCTGCCTGTCATTCATGAACGGCTCGTCGTTCGAGGGTCGATATTCAGAATCAATTTCAACCGTCATCGATAGCTCCGGATTACCGTTAGGCCGGGCGCAATATATAGCCGGTTCCGCCAGCCGACAACGGTTCATTTGTGAAAATTACCGTTACGAAAAGTTTATATCTTTCAGACTGTTGTGCAAGTTTCATTGAGTTTCATGGTAAATTTTAATTGTGCGGAGGATTCACGAATCAGGGAATCGGCCAAGCTTCGCGAGTTCAACCTTTACTCGCAATTCGATTTCCTCGAGCACCGAATCGACGTCGGGATCCCTGCTCGGCGGACGATTTGAAACCTGCTGCGCAAGCATCTCCAATCGATCCTCCGAAACCTGCCCGGCGAGTAGATCAGCACGGATGGCCTCAAGCGCATCCAGCATGGAATGGCCGTGCCTGGTCGCCCGGGAGCGGCGCTCGGCCCGCTCATCGACTTCCTGGAGCGCAAGAAGCGCATCCATACCCTGAATGGCCGCTCCGCCCGCGGTCTGCGAGGATTGGACGACTTCACTTCCCAGGTCCGGCGCAAACTCCTCCGTACCGGAGGGAGAACGCTTTTTGGCGCCCTTCCCTTGCACCCCGGTGATCGGCTTATTGTTCGTTATACGCATTGTTGTTTTCCAGTCCGGCTGAACGCCGTTTCAGTGCCGCCAGTCCACGTTTCGGACTACGGCACGTCAGAATCTGCCGGGAAGGGTAATTCAGACCCCAGTCAGGAGGCAATATTTGCCTGGCTGCAAACACACTTCATTAACTCTATTTGTCGCGATCACGTGAAACTACCTCCAGTTATCCCCACAATCAGTACGGTTTTCCGCCGTTTTGCTAGGAAATCCCAAGCGCATCAGAAATCTGGCACGGCTCTCGCATTACGCAATCCGAATGATTGTAAACCGGCAGGATCAGTCGGATCTGGAAAACGGACCAAAGTGGCGATGCGAAATTTGGGTGGGAAATTTTCAGGGTGGCTTGCAAATCAGACATTGTGTGCTGTTGTTTTCCTCATCGGGCTGGCAACATTTCTAACGCCGGTAGATGCCGCGTCCCGCATTAAGGACATCGCGGATTTCGAAGGCATCCGCGAAAACCAGCTTATCGGATACGGCCTTGTTGTCGGATTGAATGGCACTGGCGACTCGCTCAACAATTCGCCCTTCACCCAGCAGAGCCTGCAGGCAATGTTGGAACGCCTGGGCGTCAACACCCGAAACATCGCCTTGAACACCAACACGGTGGCCGCTGTCATGGTGACTGCAAACCTGCCACCGTTTTCAACTCAAGGCACGCGCATCGACGTAAGTGTCAGCGCGCTTGGTGATGCCGATTCTCTTCAGGGTGGCACGTTGCTGGTAACGCCGCTGGTTGGTGCCGACGGAGAAGTTTATGCGATTGCTCAGGGGTCCGTGGCCATCGGCGGTTTCTCGGCACAAGCCGATGCTGCCTCCGTGGTGCGCGGTGTCCCTACAGCCGGACGAATTGCCAATGGCGGCCTTGTCGAACGCGAACTTGAATTCCAGCTGGCATCCCTGACCACATTACGGCTCGCTTTGCGCAATCCTGATCTGACCACCGCAAGAAGGGTTGCACTTTCCATCAACGAACTGATTGGCATGCCAACTGCTGAACCGCTTGATCCGGCCACTGTGCGCCTCGACCTGCCGCGCCAGTATGACGGCAACATTGTCGACCTCTTGACGGATATTGAACAGCTCATTGTTGAACCCGATCTTGCCGCCCGTATCGTCATCGACGAGAACTCAGGCATAATCGTGATGGGGCAGGATGTGAAAGTGTCGATGGTTGCTGTCGCGCAGGGCAACCTGACGGTGACAATCGCGGAAACACCGCAGGTGTCGCAGCCCCTGCCCTTCGCCAATGGTCAAACCGCCATCGTTCCGCGCTCCGATGTCGCGGTCAATGAAGAAGGTACAAAGCTCGCCATTGTTCCGGAAACGGTAACGTTGAAACAACTGGTTGATGGCTTGAATGCTCTGGGCATCGGCCCGCGGGACATGATCTCGATCCTGCAGGCGATCAAGGCCTCCGGCGCCCTTCAAGCCGATATCGAGGTGCTGTGATGCTGCAATCCGCCACTCCTCCAGTTTCAAGCCAGCCAAATCCACTAGACACGATCCGTGGCATCGACGGCAGCGACAAGACGGCAGCTCGTGAAGCGGCGGAGGAATTTGAAGCAGTGTTCTTGAACACCATGCTCCAGAACATGTTCACCGGGCTTGAGAACGGTGGCACCTGGGGCAGCGGTCATGGGGCGGATGCCTGGCAGAGCCTGCTGATCGACGAATATGCACGTTCCATCTCGGAAGCGGGCGGAATTGGCCTTGCCGACAGTGTCGAACGTGAATTGCTTGCATTGCAAGAGGGGGCCCGATGACTGCACAGCCAAACACAAACACATTTCCATTTTCGTTGGAGCGGCCAAACAGCCCAAACGAAGCCGAGAGTTTCTGCTCTGCCCTTTCAGGCACTATGGAAGCGCTTTTGTCCGTAATTGAAATGGAAACCGATCTTGTGCGAGCCGGCAAGCTAAAGGAAGCCGGTGAACTCCAGGCGGACAAGGCCCGGCTTATCCACGAATACACCCGTGGAATGATGACCGCCAAAGAACATGCGGTTGCGCTCGGCAATCTATCGCCGGCATCGACCCAAAACCTGCGTCGCCAACACAGCGAGTTCCAACCGGTGCTTCGCATCAATCTCGCAGTTCTGGCAACGGCCCGCGATGTGGCCAACAGCATCGTCGCCACTGTAGCGAAAGTAGCGGGTGCCAAGAATGCGGCTGCACCGACCACTTATGGACGCACCGGCGGCGCCCCTACGGGTCCGCAATCTGCGCGTGGCATTGCAGTAAACCAATCCCTGTGAGCGCCAAACCTCAAAGGTAGATATCACAAACAGCAAGGCTCCCTTCACGGGAGCTTTTTTGTTCCGAAACCCAGTGCAGCTTCGACCAGGCCGAAAACGAATCAATTTGAAATACCGGCAACGAGATCAATTCTAATCAATCCGTTAACAAAAGATTCATTCCGTAACGTTATAAACAGTTCTGTACGGGTAGTTGTTTTTAGTAACCCGGAGGAAAAGATGCTGGATACGGGACTGGCCCGGCCGCCATCGCCGACGTACACGGCGATCACGCCGGCTACGCGGGCTCCGGAACGGAACGCCCCCGCAACAAATACGGATCTGCCTGCTGAAGAAACCGTAAGGCCTTCAACAGAGACAAGCAACGGACGCGGTGCCGCCGAGAACGAGCGCGACGGTCAATCGCTGCACGAGAGTGTTTCGCGAAACCTGGATCGTCGCAATATCGTGGACACGGAAAACGATATGGTCGTTTATGTGGCCACCAACACCGACACCGGTGAAGTCGTTCGTCAGGTTCCAAGCGAGACCCTTTTGCGGCTCAGGGCATATACAAAAACGATCGAGTCTCAAAACACCCCCGCCCCTGACCAAAAGATACAGCGAACCATCTGAGTGCAGTTCCGCACACCGGTTCGCTTCGCCCCATCCCTCAAGTCGCCCTACTGCGCATAGCCGTCCACGGCACTTGCACACGCTCGCCCTTGACCATCCCCTTGAGTCAAAAGCAAGAATCCAATGGTCGAAGCGAACAAATTCCAAAGGTTAATTTATATAGTTAACAATAACAGATCTATAAAAACCACTTATTAACCAAATAATTTAACAATAAAAATTTAGAAATACTTTAGGTTAAATTCTGCTAACCAAATATTTTAGGATTCACTACAAGAATAACTGACAGAGTTCGCTCGTCATTCAGGAAGAATGGCTTTTTAGACAGAAGGAACTCTGTAATGGCAGACATCACACTTTCGAGCGCAGTGCGCACGAACCTCAGCTCTCTTCAAGCAACATCTCAATTGATGGGAACTGTTCAAGAACGACTGTCTACCGGTAAAAAAGTAAACTCGGCTCTCGATAACCCGAATTCTTTCTTTACTGCGAAAGGCTTGGAAAACCGTGCAAGCGATCTTTCCACCCTGCTCGACGACATGGGCCAGTCGGTCCAGACCCTGAAGGCAGCAGACAAGGGGATTGAAGCAATCTCCGATCTGGTTGATGCCGCAAAGGCAAAAGCCAACCAGGCACAGCAGACTTCCAGCCAGTCAGAGAGGAACCAGTACGCCAAGGAATATAACGAGCTGCTCACGCAGATCGAGGATCTGGCTAAGGATGCTGGTTACGGTGGCAAGAACCTGCTCGGTGGCACAGGTAACGATCTTTCCGTCACTTTCAACGAAGACGGTACTTCTTCCCTGTCGATCTCGTCGGTTGATTACACGGACACGACCCTTTCCACGGGCCTGAACCTCTCCGATCTGACTGAAGCAACGTCTGGCACCTCGGCGATCACACTGACAAATGGCACGGCTACCACTGCCCTGACCGGTGGCAGCCTACTAACTGCGGATGACGAGTTCTCCGCAGGTGACACGCTGACCTTCACCGATGCAAACGGCACCGAAATCAGCACACTCGAAATCACTGCAACGACAACTGTCGACGATCTCGAAGCTGCCATCGATGCCATTGATGGTTCCAGCGCGGCCCTGTCCGGTGACACACTGACCGTCAC
>NZ_JAILWL010000350.1 GCF_025698965.1 Roseibium sp. | reverse complement strand
GGACTGGCTGCCCGACCTGCCTCTCGGTGCCTTGAGCCTGATTGCAGCGGTTCCGCTGTTTGTGTTTTCGTCGCATCGGGTTCAGCTGGTCAAGGAAGTCGACTGGCATACGCTGATCTTCTTCGTCTCCATGTTCATTGTCACGGGTGCCGTGCTGAAGTCCGGCGCATTGCAGGAATGGCTGAGCCCCTGGAACGACCAGCTGGGTGAACCTCTGCTTGTCACGTCCATTGCCTTTTTCGGCAGTCAGATCTTTTCGAATGTTCCGCTTGTCGAAATCTATCTGAACCTTCTTGATGGCCACGAAACACCGACCCTGATGTTGCTTTCCGGCATTTCCACACTTGCGGGCAACCTGTTCATTCTGAGTGCCGCCAGCAACGTGATCATCGTGCAGCAGACCGAAAAACATGGTGTCACACCGTTCCAGTTCTGGCAGTTCACTGTTTATGTATTGCCGGTGACCGTCGTTTCCCTGGCCGCATGTTATGCCTGGGTTGCCTTCATGAGGAATGTGACCGGTTGACATCAGGATCGCATTCCATCGTCCGATAAAAATTTCCCGCGTTGCGCGAAACTGCCGCATTCTGATGCGAAAGTTTCGATAAGCAATTGCAATTCCAGTCATACTCACCCTATGTAGGTGCTGGTTTTCATACGTACCTGTCCGGAGAAACCCTGTTCATGCCTGTTGATGTTGACGCCCTGGTAGATAGACGGCGGTTACGGCGCAAACTCACCTTCTGGCGTGTCGCGACCTTTATCGTCATTGCCGGTGCACTGATCGCCGGCCTTGCCTACGTATCCGGCGCTTCCAACAAAAGGTCCGCGCATATTGCGCGCATTCCGATCGAAGGGGTCATTCTGGAGGATCGCAAAACGCTGAAAATGATCGAACGGATCAGCAAGGCGGATGCGGTCAAGGGAGTTGTCGTTTCGATCAATTCGCCTGGTGGCAGCACAACGGGTGGCGAAGCGCTCTTTCAGGCCTTGCGCGAGCTTTCCGAAAAGAAACCCGTTGTTGCGGAAATCCGCACGATCGGGACATCCGCAGGCTATATGGTTGCGATCGCCGCCGATCATGTGGTGGCACGATACAACACGATTACCGGATCGATCGGTGTCCTCTTCCAGTTCGGAAACGCGCAGAAACTCCTTGAAACCGTCGGGGTACAGATGGAAGCGGTCAAAAGCGCGCCGCTCAAGGCCGAACCGGATTTTTATTCGGAAACCACACCACAGGTACGCGCCATGCTGCAATCCATGGTCAAGGACTCGTATGACTGGTTCGTCGGCCTCGTGGCAGAGCGCCGGGATCTGGATCCGGCAAAGGCAAAGGAACTTTCCGACGGGCGTATTCTGACCGGTCACAGGGCCCTTGAAGAAAAGCTTGTCGATGCGATTGGCGGCGAAGATACGGCCATCTCCTGGCTCGAAACGGAAAAGGGCGTCGCCAAGGATCTTCCAGTGGTTACCTGGACACCCAACAGCAACCTTGAGGAGCTGCCGTTCTCCGCTCGCGTGTCCAGAGAGTTTGGAAATGGCATCGGATCTGCCCTTATAAACCCTATTATTGATGCTAAGGGGCTGATTCCACGGGGTCTTACGCTTGACGGGCTCGTATCCGTTTGGCAGGCTTCTGAGGCGGCAGACAACAATCGTTAAGCGAGAGGGGGCGCAGCATGATCAAATCCGAACTTGTTCAGCACATCGCCGAGCAGAATCCGCATCTGTATCAGCGCGACGTTGAGAACATCGTCAACGCCATATTGGATGAAGTCACTGAGGCTCTTATGCGGGGAGACCGTGTCGAGCTGCGCGGATTTGGCGCATTCTCGGTCAAGAACCGACCCGCCCGCGTTGGCAGAAATCCTCGCACCGGTCAAAAAGTGGAAGTGGATGAAAAACACGTTCCCTTCTTCAAAACCGGCAAAGAAATGCGTATACGATTGAATGACGGTGTTGACCACGGCGACGACTGATTGCGCCGGTGAGGCTTTCCCGTCTGAAACTGAATTTTGAACTGGTAATTACCGGGAGGCCCTCGTGACCCGTTTCATCAGGAATGTGATTTTGTTCGCAATCGCGGTGGTGCTGGTTCCCCTGTCGGTTGCCAACAGGCATACAGTCTCCCTGTCCCTGAATCCGTTCGATCCACAGGATCCGAGGCTGACCGTTCCCGATATCCCACTGTTCTGGGTTATTTTTGCAAGCCTGGGCGTCGGCATCATTGTCGGCGGTCTGGGTGCCTGGGCGAAACAAGGCCGCTGGCGCAAGGAAGCGCGTGTGAAGCGGCGCGAGGCCAACAAATGGCACAGGGAAGCAGATCAACTGAGGGAAATGCACTCAGCTTCCCAGCCCTCTTCGAACATCAAGGGTATCGCGGGACCAGATAACCGCTCGGCAGCTTAGAGCGCTTCTCGTATAATCAACGCATGCGGATCATATCCAGCGACGAAATTGATGCGTGTCTTGAGGACAGAGCTGTTCTGGAGACATTGAGACGTGCGTTCCGGTCAAACACGATTGCACCCAACATTTCGGACCAGGAGATCAATCGGCCCGGTCCAGCACCCGGACACATTTCCTTCCAACCTGCCTGGACAGATTTTGCCGCACAGGGCGATCTGTCCCGCGGTTACATTGGATGCTCGATCGCGCTTGAGCTTCCTGAGAAAAAGGGGCAAGCCTCAAGTCTCTATGTCCTGTTTTCCGGATCCGGCGGTGAACCGATTGCCCTGATTGATGGCGCCAGACTGAGTGCTTGGCGTGCTGCCGGGGTCCATGCGCTTGCCGCGGCCTATCTGTCGCGAGAGGACACTTCACGGCTTCTTGTGGTCGGTGAGGATCCCCGGCTTCCCAAAATCCTGTCAGCTTATGCCGCTGTGCGAAATTTTACGTCGATCCTGCTTGCCGGAACGTCCCGGCAAACTCACAAAAGGATCGCCGCTCAGCGATCTCTGGCCAATGTTCACGTAGGTGTGACAACCGAGATTATTGCTGCACAGGAAGGTGCCGACATGATTTGTGTTGCTGGTCCTGACAGCGACACCCAGAGCTACCATGCGCTGACCTACCTTGATCCTTCGGCCGGGTGCCACATAGATGTGCTTGACCCGTCCGCAGTGCTGCCTTCCGACCTCCTTGAGGAAGCCCGGCTGTTTTCCTCAGATCTTGCCGCCCCTCCACGCACGGAACTGGAATGGGCTGCGGACTTGAAAGAACTGGCGCAAGGCAGCAAGGCCGGACGCCGCTACTATGGACAACGGACCTTGTTTCTCCCCGGTCCGCAGACCGGCCTGACGGACTATGCGCTGGCTGCACACATTTTTTTGAGGTCATAAACTCTGGAACTCGCAAAAGTATGCCCCACATTGCAAAGCAGCAGGGGGTAAACCGGAAAGCGAGTACCGGAATGGATTGCCCGGTTTGCTGCACAGCAATCAGCGGGCCCGCTTTCACAATTGTCGTTTTGCGAAGGAGCAGGACATGCTGACGACATTTGCCTATTCGGCAAGCCTTCCGGCAGTTGCACTCGGACTGATCGTTTATGTATCTGCCACATATGGGCTTGTTTTCTAGCTAAAAGGCCGGTTCATCTCGAACCGGCCTTTTTATTGGTAATAATTCAACCTGTTGTTTCGGCGGGCGTCATCCACCCCTGAGCCGCACCATTTACATCCTTCAAAATGGCAATCCGGCCGACACCGGGCACGTCGAATGGCGGGCGAACAATCTCCCCACCATGCGCTTTTGCAAGTCCCAGCCGCTCATCGACATCATCAACCGCAATATACGAGAACCAATGCTCAGGAACGCCCTCAAAATGCGGGCCGATCATTGGGAAAATGCCGGCAACCGGCTTGTCACCGAGGTTGGCAACCACATATGTGCCTTCCTCCATCGGCATTTCCGCGAATGTCCATCCAAGCGTCTGGCCATAAAACTCCTTTGCCTTTTCCGTGTCGCGGGTCATCAATTCGTTCCAGTAAAAAACACCGTGCTCAGCCATCGAGGCCTCCACCTTTTGAAATTGGCAACGCCGAATTTTACCCCCGGCAAGAGGACAAAGCTATGACATTGATCAGAACCAAGCCCGCAACAGTTTGCAAAAACTGCCCGCGCCGATCTCTCCTGACAGCACCATGTCAGCAGAGGTTGGATAAGATTGCCTCCGCAACAAGCAAAGGGCCCCGAATTGCTACCGATCACTATTCTCGTAACAGAAGGTTTTTCCGACTGGGAGATTGCCACGCTCGCAGGGCTTGGCCGGGCATTCTACAATGCTGAGGTTCAATTCGTGTCCCCAGAGGGGGGACCGGTAACCTCTGCTGCCGGTTTGAGAGTTGCAGATACCGTCAGGTTCGAAGCGACCGGCAAAACCGTTGTCGCGGTATGCGGCGGTCCCATGTTCGAGAAGTCCACTCCGCCATCGATTGAAGACAGGTTGCGCAGCACTTTTGATAGAGGGAGCGTTGTTGCCGGGATTTGCGGAGGAACAACTGCGCTTGCCCGGGCCGGACTGCTGAACGCCGTTCGACATACGTCAAACGGACCTGGATATCTTGAAAATCTCGTCCCCGAATATAGCGGCAGTGATCATTACGTTGACGTAGCCTTCGCAATTCAAGACAACAACATCATAACCGCCCCGGCACCGGCTCCAGCAACTTTTGCCGTGGAGGTCCTGGCGGCTTCCGGCCTGGACAGAAACACCGCAAACCAGATCACGGCCTTTCTGGCCAAAGAGCATGCAGGATCTGCCCGCGGGACAATCGATGGTTGATCAGCTTTCCGTATTCGAGCGATATCCGGGCAGATTCCAGCCATACAGGATCGCTCCTCCCCGCAGCACAAGCGCTACCGCCGCAGCCAGGGCTGCTGCAATGATCTGTGGTATGCCCAAATATGCGAGCAGTACAAAACTGCCAGCGCCTGCAAAGGCTGCTGTGACATAGATCTCCGACCTGACGATCGTCGACGGGTCGCGGGCAATCGTGTCCCGCAGAATTCCGCCGAATGTTGCGGTCGACACCCCCATGAGAACCGCAACCAGCACCGTATCACCGACCGACATGGCCTTGGCTGCTCCCATGACGGAATAGGCGGCAATTCCAATAGCATCCGCCCATCGCAAGGGTTTGTTCAACCGCTCGATCCAGTGAGCGAAAAACCAGACCAGAACGCTGACGACGAGGCAGACCAGAACATAGGTTTCGTTCTCGACCCAGAACACCGGCACACCGAGCAGCAAGTCCCGTAATGTGCCGCCACCGATGCCGGTCAATGTTGCAAAGAAGAGAAAGGCAACGAAATCAAGCTCTTTTCGAGAGGCAACAATACCACCGGTGACCGCAAAAACGGCAACACCGAGATAGTCCAGATATTGCAGCAGCATGACAGTCCCCCGAAGCAAATCTCAGCTGGTTCTCCTTGTACCTGGGGACCGCAAATTCTGTCTTAACGGCAACGCGATTGTTTAGGGCGGTCAAAGTCGATGCAACTTCGCTCCCCATTTGAACGATTTTCAGGACAAACGCCGACGTTTCCGGGAAGCCCGCACAATGATTGTGATCTTTTTGTGTATCAGGCCTTCCTTGCTGACAACCGCCCGATGGTCCTGGGCCCGCAGCACCACTGAAAAAACGTGTCTGCCGGGCGCGAGGTGCCCCAGCGAAAACACCGGTGCATAGGCAGTGCCGATTTTCCGATCGCCTTTGTGCACATGGGCATGTCCGATTTGGCTTTGCTCCGATCGATTAACGCACACATCGGTAAAGGAGAAATGGGTGGTCTCAATGTGGAGCAACCAGTCACCACCGGGGGCGAGTTCGCCTTTCAGTTGCAGCTCCGGCGGTTCCGTCCCATCCGGAACTTCCACAAAAACCGCATGCGGCGGTTGTTCCCTGCTTCCGGACTTAAAAAAGTGAAGGTTCACAAAGGTAAAAAGACACGCGGACACCGAGGCGATCAACGCTGCGCCGCCACTTCGTTTTGAGATCATCCGGTCAGACCTCTTCGTGTAATTTGGTGTCGGACTTGCCACCCCAGCTTATTGAAACCTTGAGAGGGCAGCCGCCGTGCAGCAGGCAGATGAACATCAACCCGTAGAGGTTTCCGTGCAAAGCAGGCGACTCGCGCAGCACAACGGCAAAAAAGGTGAAGGCGCATAAAAGAAAAAGCGCGACCGGACGCACCAACCTCCCTATTGCAAGGAGTATCCCCGCTTGCAACTCGACAAAACTCATGATCACTGCCACAAGCGGTAATGGCATGCCAAAGAAATCGAAACGTGCATGTTCCAAAATGGCGATCAGCAATGTTGGTTGCGCCAGCTTCACCGAGATCGCCAGACTGACAAAAGTCAGTCCGGTGAGAAGTTGGGCAACACCCCAAAAAAACCCTTCGTCCGGCAGGCGGGTCTCAATCGAGACGTCGTCCGGCAACAATTTGTCGAGACCGTATTTTCCGGCACCATAGAAACAAAGCAGAATAGCCGGCGCCATGAAATGGCCAGCATAGTGCAAGGCAAAGACCTGGCCGAAGATTACGCAGCCCAAAACGGTCAAGGCCAGTATGGCGACTGCGACCAGACGCGTCGCCAGACCCAGCAGCAACAATAACGACAGGATCAGCTCGGCTCCCGCGAGCCAACTCCAGTCAGGAAGAGTGCTCAACACCATGTCAGGAACAAACAGCGTCGGTTCACTCCACAGGGCCGTTCCATGGCGTGGCAGTCCACCCACAGCACTCAGCCCGAGTGTAACAGCCAGACCGGCTCTGACGGCCAGCGGACCATAGTCCCGTGCGTGCGTCTTCAGGTATTGTAGGAGCGGCGCACCGGGGAGCCGCAAGGTCTCCTCCGCGAGTATGCCAATGAACAGAAGCAGACAGGCTCCAAGAGACAGAACCTGCA
>NZ_JAILWL010000035.1 GCF_025698965.1 Roseibium sp. | reverse complement strand
TTCAGCCAGAGCGATGGCGATCATCAACCCCAGAGCGACAGCAAAGGGTGTGTTCTGATCTGCGAGAATGAACTCGAACATGTTCAAACGTCTCTTGTCGCAGCCTTCAGCGCAGCAAGACGTTCTGAAACCCTGTTCTTGCGTGCAAGGTCATCCAGTTCTGCCAGCTTGGTTGAGTCTGTCATTTCACCAGACCGACCACCGGGCAGTCCCGTCGCATTTTTCATGACGCGATCAAAGGTTTCTTCAGCCTTCCTGGTTTTGCCTTCAACAGTGTCCTTTTGAGCCGCTGCCCCAGCGGCTGCGCTATCAACTGCGCTCTGCTGCTGTGAACTGCGAAACTGATCCAGCTCTGCTTCCATCTCGCGCTTGCGAGCCTGAAGAGCGCTGATATAGCCTTCCAGTTCTTTCTCTTCGCGACTGGCGTCAGCAACAGCTGCTTCCAGAACAGGGATCTGAACTTCGAGATCCAGTTGGCGCGCGATTGCGGCTTCCGCCAGATCGTCCCGACTTTCCTTGACTGCAAGGGCAATCTGACCCTGAAGCTCTTCGTGCCTCGAGGTGGTTTCACCAAGGCGGGTGTTCGCCAAATGCTTGTTTGCGATCACACCTGCAAGCTCGTCGCGAACCTGATCAACAGCGCGGTCAACCTCGCGGATCGCTTCGGCCATCACCGTTTCGGGAGAGGTGTTTTCAATGGAATCCACCAGCTGGTTGACGCCGCCGGAGACAAGTCGTTTTACTCGTGCAACAAGACCCTCTGCCATTTTCTGCTACCTTCCTTTTCAGTTTTCAAAACCATTCGGCTTCCCCGTGCTGCGCTTCTTTTCACGAATTGCACCCTGCACGGTGAAAAACTGGAGCTTCATTCCCCTCTCGGGTTCTGCCTTTGCTCCAGCAAACGGGCGATTTCCAATATCGGCGCCAGCCTTCTGTCCATCAAATCCGGATCGTAAGTCCTGCTTGGTGTTGTCAATCCGAGATCAAAAATCTCCTCGATCAAAGAGAACAGTTCCGCAGAAAGCGCCGCCTCAAACTTTTTCAGATCCTGGGCGTCATTCCCCGGACCGGGAGCCGATGCAATCAACTCCGCGAACATTTCAGGCAAACGTTCATACAATTTGATGACGAAGTCAGATCGTATCCCCGTTTCCCTCTGCAAATGACGAAGCCCTTTTTCGGCAGGCCTTGCCATCGCTCTCAACAAATCCTCACACGCCGCGACGTCCTGAATACCTTCTTCGCGTTCGCGTGCCGCGCGCAAAATCTCACGCAACTTATCGCTTGGGGTGCGCGCGCCTTGAACTTCGTATCCTGCCAGAAACGCAACATCGTCGTCACTGAGCCTGACACTGATCGGTATGCTTTTTGGCATCGGTCATTTAGCCTGTCACATATTGTATCGACACGTTTACATATGTATTCATTTGTCTTCGTTTGTCAAGTTTTTTGGATATCAATGCGCGTATATTGCTACGCCGTAGCTTTTGAAGGCTCAAGAAATTCGGCTAAAATGCTTCGTTTTTTCGTGACGCTAGTTAATCTTTGACACGTTTTATGTGCCGCCGTGCGCGATACAACTCCGGCAGAATGATCTGAATTGCGAGCGAGATCTGCTAGGCACGTCGCTGCACTGCCCAGAGCACTCAAAAATTTATTTCCAGAAGCAACTCAATGGTATCAGAGGCTTGGGGTGACAAATAATCGCCTGATTGTCACACGACAGCTTCTTTTCGTCGGCGCACAGCAGATCTGCCTAACGAATGCTCCCGACCAGGCTCGCTGCGAATTCGCCAGCTTCGTGAGACCGGATCACGGCGTGGCGGACAAGATCGTCAAAGTGGCTGGAAAACAGCTGGACGTGGCGGGTGTTTGAAAAAGCCAGATAACGCTGTCCCATATAGAGAGCCGCCCATTTCTGGCCGAACACGGTGAATGGCGCCGAAAACCGATCAGTTGCTCCGAAAAGGTGCAGGCGCAGGGATGGATAGAGATCCTCCAGAATGCGCCCCATAACCTCAAGCTGTTCCCGGCGCGCTTCGGTGGACAAACCATCCCACAGCCCCTCCCCCCGCGCGAAGCCTTCAAGGGCTTCCTTTGAGAGGGCAATTTCCATGTCGGATTCCGCGCGCCCGAGAATCGCCCGCTGGTCGCGCGTGCCGGTAATCGCCTGGTCTGCCGTGCGAAGAGTTTCTCCAGCATACTCATAGGCCAACACGGCTTCGGTTTTCAAAACATCCGGGAGGTTTGCCGGGACATGGCGGATCTTTGCCCCGACCGCGTCCCGGTACCAGGCAAGCAGATGCTCGTCCACCGGGTGACGATCGGTTTCGGCCACCTGGACCGCCTGATCGAGAACCTCCGCGGCTGCACCACGGTGTGTCGAGAGGCCCAATAGCCAGTCTGAAGAGACGCCCAAAGCCGTTGCAATTGCGGCCAGGGCCTGACCATTGGGCAAACGAGGAGCATCTTCAGACAGAAGCTGAGAAACCGTCGAGCGATCCAGCTGCGCACCCCGCGCCAGATCACTGCGGTTCATGTCCCGGCTGCGCAACGCGTCAGACAGGCGTTCCCGGAACAGTTCGGCGCGATCTCGTTTATCCATGCGGGAGTATTGTCAGCTGGGTTTCGGAAAATCAACAGCCTGACAGCGCGAAGCCGAATTTCCGCAGCAGTATTCATCACTTGTGTCATTTCACCCCTTCCCTGTAGCGTTGACTTCAGTCACCATTTGAAGAGAACTGAGCAAACAAAGTTTGAAATGCAACCGCCGGAGGACGCATGATCAAGACAGCGGACCGCTCAACCGAGGGCATGACCGACTACAATGCGAATTCTCGTGCGCAAAAGTTGAATGCCATCGCGAATTCGGAAGTGATTGCCGATCTGGCGGTACGGGTTCAAGACATGGACGGCCCGCTGAATTTCACCGATTACGGCTGCGGCCCCGGGCAAAGTGCAATCGAAACCGTGCGCCCGGCTCTGAACGTCTGGCGTTCAGCATCGTCGTCAAAACAGATATCGGTCTGTCATGCGGACCAGCCGGGCAACGACTGGAATGCGCTGATGGCACTGGTCTTCGGCGATGACGGATATATGTCCGATACCTCCAAACCGTTGGTTCAAACCGCAATCGGTTCGTTTTACGACAGGATGATGCCTGATCAGTCGGTCAGCATCGCCACCTGCTTTTTTGCCAGCCACTGGCTGAGCTCATCCGTGCAACTTTATGCACCCGACACAATCTGGTTCGCCGATCTGACGGGCGAAGCGCGCAAGAAGATGTGGCAGCTTGCAGAGCGGGACTGGATCCGTTTCCTCAAACTTCGTGCCCGGGAACTGCAGTCGGGCGGTTATCTGTTTGTTTCCGCGCTTGGTGCCATTCCCGAGGCTGGTGAAATCAATGACATCGCGGCTGCCGGTCGAGGTTGCTACCGCGCCCTTCAGGAAGTCACGGTTTCCATGGTGGAGGATGGCTTACTGAAACGGGAAGCTGCAGACAATTTTGTCTTCGGCCTGTGGTTCTTGACGGAAGCAGAAGCCAGCCACGGAATTGAAAACGATACAGAGTTGAAAGAGCTCTATGAGATCGACACGATCAAGGTCGTGGCAGTCGATGACGGAGGGGATCTGTTTGGCGACCATCTGACCGATCCGCAGGAATATGGCCGCCTCAATGCCGGCTACACTCGTGCCTTTGCCGGGACAACGCTCAGACGGCAGCTTTTCGAACCGTCTTCAAACACCGAATGGACTTCCGATCAGCTGGAAGCGGAGTTTTTCCGTCGCTTCGAAGCACTGTACGCGGAAAAACCCAGTAAATATGCCGTCGAACAATGGCACCTGCATGCCATTTTGAGGCGCAAGTAGACCGCGACTTGCCCAACGCCTGAGCGCTACTCTGCTGCTCCCAACGCAAGAAAACCGCCAGACTGGCGTTCCCAGAGCATGGCATAAAGCCCATCTCGCCTCAGCAAATCGTGGTGGCTGCCTTCCTCGATGATCCTGCCCTTGTCCATCACGACCAACCTGTCCATGGCGGCTATGGTCGATAGTCTGTGTGCAACGGCAAGTGTCGTGCGCCCATCCATCATCCGGGCAAGGTTTTGCTGGATAACGAGTTCCGCTTCGCTGTCGAGAGCGGAGGTCGCCTCATCGAGGATCAAAATCGGTGCGTCCTTGAGCAATACACGTGCGATGGTGATCCTCTGGCGCTGTCCACCGGAGAGTTTGACACCCCGATCACCGACATAGGCATCAAGACCTTGCCGACCCTGGCTGTCTTTCTGCTCCTCGATAAACTCGAGCGCATCAGCGGCTGTCGCTATTGCCCTTATTTCGTCATCGCCAGCGTCCGGCTTGCCATAACGGATGTTGTCTCGAATGGACCGGTTGAGCAGTGAGATATCCTGCGTCACGACACCAATCTGACTGCGCAAGGAAGCCTGGGTAACGTCACGGATATCCTGGCCATCTATGGTGATGCGACCTTCGGAAACGTCTCTCAAGCGCATCAGCAACGAAATGACTGTCGACTTTCCGGCGCCGGAAAGGCCAACCAAACCAACCCTTTCACCTGGTGCAATTGACAGGTTGAAGGTTTCCAGTACCGATCGGCGATCTCTCTGATACGCGAATGAGACATTTTCAAAGTGGATTTGCCCACTTGACACTTTCAGAGAGGCGGCCCCCTCCCGGTCGATGATTTCCGGGCGGCTGGTCATGATCGGCATGGCGTCCTTGATGGTGCCAAGCGTGCTGGTGATGGACTGGCCGACGCCTATGAAACTCGACGAGGCTGCCGACAGCGAACGGGTAACCGTCAGGCCGGCGACAAACTCGCCGATCGTGACCCAGCCATCCATCAGCCCCTTAAAACCTATCACCACCACTGCCAGGATCAGGAGAACATTGAGGAAATAGACGCTGCTGTCAGTCAGAATGTAAGAGCGATTTTCGCTGTGCCGCGTATCGATGGTTTCGCCGATCACCTTGCGGATCGCTCCGGCTTCGGAATCTTCGGCAGCAAAAAGTTTTACCATGGCGATGTTGGAATAGACATCGGTCATCGCTCCGGTCGCCCTGGAGTTTGCGGCAGCAACCCTTGCCGAGCGTTGCATGTAGGAAGGAATGGCCAGCCAGGCGACAATGACATTGGCAATAATCCAGACCATCACCGGAACTGCGAGTGGCCAGGCCATGGCAAGAAGCAGCAGGAACGACCCGCCGAACTGCACAAACAATCGTGGAATGGTCTCGATCGCCAGCATCATCTGTCGGTGAACGGACATCGTCACCTGGGCTATTCTGGAAGCGACCTGCCCGGCAAATGTGTCTTCAAAAAAGGCCAGATCCTGGGACTCAACTGCCTTGTGGGCTTGCCAGCGCATCGCGGCCGGCAAGAGAATACGCACCGTTTGAAAGGCATAGGTCTGGCGAAACAAAAAGGCCAGTGGGTCCACAATAACGAAAAGCACGAAAAACCCGACCAGCAACAAACCGTTTTGCTGCAGAAAGGCTTGTGCCCCCAGACCGGAAACACCGTCAACGACAAAAGCGATCGCCCAGATACCCGCCAAACCGAGAGCGGAGGAGATCATTGCCAATATGCAAACCACCACAAGCTGCCACCTGAACATACGGGCGAAATGCAGAACCAGGCGCAACGGTCCCTCATCCGGCAACGGCGAGACCGGCAGGTCAAGCGGCTTCAGATGCGCTTCAAAGGGACGAAAATAGCGATCGATCAGTCGGGCCAAAAGCGGTCTTGCGATTGACACCCCATTACTCCTGAAATTTCCAGTCTCAGAACCCGCACAAGCGGATCACTTATCCCAACTGGGCCTCAATCCGGTAAACACAGCGCCGGTCCCCGGACAATTGATGTTCGGTACGCTCGACTTTGACATCTTCTCCCAGAACGTCCTTGAACAATCTGAGTTCAGACCGGCAGAACCCCTGGCAGGCTGTCGCGGCCGCGCAAATGGAACAATGGTTCTCAACAAGGTAAAAGCCATCGTCTTCAGCAATGACCTCGGCCATATAGCCTTCCTGGTTTCGCAGTTCGGCAAGCTTATCAACGCGTCCGGCCAGATCCGGCACGTCCTCCAGGGCTTTTTGATACGCTGATCGGCTGTGAGTTTCGCGATGCGAAATCAGTTTCTCGAGCCCCTCTTCGCCGAAGAGATCATTGAGGCCGGTCAGCAAACCAAGAACCAGATTTGAGTGATTGTCCGGAAACTGCTGATGTCCGACCGGGGTCAGGTCCCAAACCCGCTTCGGTCTGCCGACAGAGCCCTTAATGTCTTCAAAATCGACAAGGTCATCCTGATGCAGCCCGTCGAGATGTTGTCGGACAGCGACCGAGGTGACGTTCAGTCCCTTGGCCAGGTCTGCCGCAGTTTGCGGGCCGGACGATTTCAGTGCATTGAGGAGCCGTGTGCGCGTTCGATCTGCCATGGCCACAATATAGCGACATTCTCAGATAAAAAAATAGATAGCTTTCCTTATTCGCCATCAAAGTCACAGGTCTGCCGAAGTGCTTTGCCTTCCCTGCCCGGAGACCCTTTTTGCCTCAACAGCCTCTTTTGCTGAATTTTAAACAGAGAAATACTGTCTGACGCACATGAATTAGCGCTTCTGATTGACACGATATTCGGAAGCCTTCAAAAATCGTAATACTCAAGTTTGAACTTTCCAGATGGCAGAATTCAAATACCTGAAACTATTCTTTCGTTTTATTTCTGACAGAAATAAAAAGGCGAATAATATGAATCGCAAGATCCAAGATTTTATACAATGGATGTTAATTGATCCACGGCATCCGGAGATTGCAAAAGCTCAATATAATGAACTCAAACACCAGATCCCGGCGCTCTATGCCCTGTTGATGGTCAACGCAATCGCAGTTGCCTACACCCATTATGATGTCGCCCCTTCTTATTTGACTGTCGGTATTCTGGCGCCGATTTTGGTCATCACCTCCATACGGCTCATTGCCTGGGTGCGGGCCGGTGCCACAGAACTTGGAACCGAAGACTCCATTCGAAAATTACGACAGACCATCGTGCTCGGCAGCTTGATGGCAATAGTCTACATAACCTGGTCGCTCAGTCTTGACGGTTATGGCGGACCGGTGGAACGAGGTCACGTATCGCTGTTTATTGCAATCACCGTGATCGGCTGCATCTTCTGTCTGGTGAACCTGCCGCAGGCGGCAATCATGGTGATGCTCATCGTGAATGTCCCCTATCTCACTTATTACATGCTGCAGGATCATGATGTTTATATCGCCGTTGCCATCAACATCTCCCTGGTCTGCCTTGTCGTACTGAAAGTTCTGCTCAACGTTTACAGTGGCTTCTGCAAACTGGTCAGATCGCAGGCCGATCTGGCTTTAAAACAAAAAGAAACTCAGCGACTGAACGCGGAAAACGAACGCCTTGCGCACACGGATGCGCTTACCGAACTCCCCAATCGCCGTTATTTCTTCAATCGGCTCGAAACTCTGATCAGCCAGAGGGAAGGCACGGGAAGTGTCTTCGCTGTCGGTGTTGTCGACCTGGATCGCTTCAAACCCATCAATGACACTTACGGGCACCAGCTTGGTGACCACCTTCTGGCGGAAGTGGGCAATCGGTTGAAATCCCTGAAAATACCTAACTTTGAGGTCTGCCGACTTGGCGGTGACGAGTTCGGATTTCTCTATCCGGGAAACATGGAAGAAGCGACAGCCATTGGCCAACGGATTTGCGAACAGGTCAGCGTGCCTTACCAGATCGGAGATCTCCAGCTGAGTGTTGGCGCGTCCTGCGGTGTTGCTCTCTTCCCGGAGGCCGGCAAATCGGCACATGTGCTTTTCGACCGGTCGGACTACGCCCTTTATCACTCGAAGACGGCAACACGTGGCCGCACCACCGTCTATTCGGCCGAACATGAAGCAAGAATACGTTCAGAACGCGCAATTGAAAGCGCTTTGCAAAGCGCTGACCTGAGCCGCGAGTTCCAGGTCTTTTTCCAACCGGTCGTCGCTCTTCCGGAACGTGCTGTCGTCGGCTTTGAAGCTCTGGTTCGCTGGTACAGCCCCGTTCTCAACGAAGTCGAACCTGACCAGTTCATCGCAATTGCGGAACGGACGGGCCTCATTCACCGCCTTACGAAATCACTGTTCGAAAAGGCTGTTCGTCAGATCAATGCCCTGCCCGGCAACCTAACCCTCTCCTTTAATCTGTCTGCACATGACGTGACGTCGGTTGATACGGTAGTCGCACTGCTCGATATCATTCGCCGCCACGGCATCGATCCAAGACTGATCACGTTTGAGATCACCGAGACATCGGTGATCGACAGTTATGAGGCAGCCGAAATCTGCCTGCAAAAACTTCGCAGCGCAGGTGTCAAACTGGCGTTGGACGATTTCGGAACCGGGTATTCCAGCCTGGGCTATCTTCACCGGCTGCCAATCGATTGCGTCAAGATCGATCGCAGTTTTGTCTCCGGCATCAAAGATCAGGTTGCCGGTGATGTCATTTCGTCGATTGTCGGCCTGTGCCGGTCAATGCACAAGATTTGTATCGTTGAAGGCGTGGAAAACAAATGTCAGCTTGATGCCTTGCAAAATCTGCAATGCAGGCTCGTTCAGGGATTCTATTTCTCGCCGGCTCTGCCGTTCGACAGCGTTCATGAAAGTGCACATGCAACGGGCACGGTTGCCGGATTGCCTTTGTCCGACCGGGACGCCTCCGAAGACTTTAGGTTGTCGACCGCCTAACGACGATATCTTGTTTCTCACCGCTCTCGCCAAAGAAGTGGTAATCAAAAGGCATGACGGGCGGAACCAAACGGCAAAAGGAAATGCGCAAGGCCTTGCGGGTCCTGCTGCCGCGCATTCCAATGCGCGATGCCGAGGCGATCCTGGACATCGCCCTGTCCGGCCACCTCCGTCACCTTCCCCCGACAATTTCACTGTGGCAGGCAACAACAAGTCATGTCCGGCATGAATTGACCGACTATGACGCACTGCTGCAAGACGGATATGACCGGGATGCCGCACGTTTCTTCGTCGTCGACGAGATGAACGACATCCTTCGGGATTGGGGATGCAACAAGGAGGTCAAGGTCGACGAGTCCTCCTGAGAGTAGGAATGCCCGCGCTGGGGCATTACAGACGTGGAAGACCGTCTTACCTCTTTTCGTAAATCCACTGTTCGGGGATATGAGCGGTGACCGCCTCCTGTGCCGCGATCACTCCCGGTTTCTCAATGTAGCCGACCACTCCACGCAGTCGCCTCGCCTTTTGCGCAAACAGAAGGTCCAGACCTTGGCGTTCCGGGTAATTTGAGGCAACCGCTTCGCCCGCAACACGGCAAGGGGCGTTGTCACCATCGATTCGGATAACCGTGCCGCCCTCAAACACCAGCCGTGTACGTGGTGGAAGCAGTGTAAAACTGGCAACCCCCGACACGGCGATATTTCCGCCAATCCACTCCGGCTTGAGTTCGTCGATTTCCATCCGCTCGGCAATAATGGACAGTTCCTCGAGGGACAGAAGAGATATCTGCCGCTCGTTGCACATTTCCGTTCCACGAGGATACCAGGGCTCGCGGCCACCTGACTTTCGGGTGAAACCCGCGTGCCTGTCACCAGGTATTCCCTCAAATGTCAGCTCAAGGGCATCTACAGCCTCTGTTTGAAAGTCCGATGATTCCCACGTCCGGAACACGCCTTCAACTTTGCCTGCGACCTTGAATTTCGGTGTGACACGCAGGTTCTCGGGCAAAAGGGTGAGCTGGTCCATTCTCAAAAGCCTCCTGTCTGAACTCGGGATAGAGACTTAGGCGCAAGTCCTGCCCTGCACCAGCAAATCATTTTGATGCAGCCATCAATCCATGTGATCGACGATCCCATATGGGGCAAGACTGCAAACTCGTATTAGATCCCATAACCATAAAAGTGACTACGATGGCATGCGCAAATTCAGTCGGGTACGACGCGCGAGACATCTGTTTTTCGGGGTAATGCAACGAAATTTCCAGGAAAACTATCCTTTGCCGAAGTGGCTAAAGAGCCTCCATCTGCCGCTTCAATGTGACAATCACAAAAACAAAAAAGCCCCGCAACTGTTTTGCGGGGCCAATTGGTCAACTTGTTGTATTTACTGCAGTTTTACCGTGCATACCATTTGGGTGTGCTGGGAGTTGATCCAGCAGTTCGGCGGCAGCGGGCCGGTCGGGATCGGGTAGTAGTAATAGACCGGCTTTTGGGCAGCACTGGCAATCGCCGCGCCGGTGGCTACACCCGCAGCATAGGCCCCGGGATGATAGTACGGGCCATAAGGCGGGTACGGCGGGTATGGCGGATAGTACGGGTGATATGGATGGTAGGGGTGATGCCAGGCGCGGCAGCGAGGATCCTGAGGAGAGTGGTAGCAGTAAGGTCCGTAAGGCTCAAAGCCAACCGACCCTGGAGCCGTTGCCGTGGTGCCGTGATGATGTGGACGCGAGCTGCGGTCAATAAAGAGCGCGACCCCTTTGGCGCTGTCCGGCAGTTCACCGCGCAGCACCTTGACACCATACACCATGGAGGAACCTTCGGTTTTGGCCGAAGTCAATTCCACAAGTGCCGGAGCCTTGCCTGTTTCGCTTAAAATACTGACGACCGCATTGGGCGGATCCCCCTTGAAGCCGTCCGCAACTTCCCAGAAGCCTGCAAAATCCGAGTTGGAAATCTGGCCACCGACCCGGTACGGCCGGTCACTGAAGTAGAGAACGCCGGTATTGGCATCAGAGAGTGTCAGGTTGTTGCCGTCGAATGACATTTCACCGGCTTGCTGCACGAAGTCATAGGTCGGCGGCGGTGTCGGGTCCGCGTTGACAGGTTGTGCATCCTGCGCCTGAACCGCTCCGATCCCCAATCCAGCCAACAGGCCGGCGCCGACAAACATTCCGCGAGTTTTCTTCAAACAGTTCATTTTAAAAAAATCCTCCTCCCGGGCATGAGGGGCGCCCGGCTGCTGACAAGTCAACTTCGCACGAGCATCCCGTTTAGATTGTGACATAGAACACAGTCTGCCTTCCAGATTGCATCCGGACAATGGCGATCAGATTAAATAAATGAAAGGTTTGGACCGAAATGCATTTGCAGGACGTTCTGCAATTCGAACGTCAAGCGACATCTCGCCGAAAGCCATCAAGACAACGAATGACTTTTCTGGCGTAGTAGAGCATCGCGACCCAGTCGGTCATGAAACGGTTGTCGGTCTCGGCATTTTCCGGCATCGCCGACTTCCACTCCTCAGCCAGACCCGGCATGGTCTGTTTGCCTTTGTCATCCAGGACGGCGCCGATCTCGTCCTGAATGCGCCTGTCCATTTTGGCGACGAGTGTATCAACCGGCTCGTCGATTGCGTATTTACCCGCGTCGATCAGGACGTTGACCCTGGCCTGGCGATAAAGCGCGATATAGTCCGCCAGCAGAATGACAAGCGTATCCAGCTTGCTTGACGACTTGGTGAAAGACGACCAGGGAGCGCGTTCCGTCCGATAGGCTCTGGCGGTTGCGAGCAGTTTGTGGGCTGTCGCCTTCAACTGGTTGTAGTTGAGATTGTCCGCCCCGCCCTGCTCGCTCCCCGCCTTCAGGTACTGCGCGCAAGTGTTCAGATACGAAGTCTCCAGCCGCTCGACACTGTCGCCGCTTCTATTCGGGAAGAGCAGCCAAGCGGCTGTCAGCCCTACAGCGGCACCAATCAGTGTGTCGTAGAGGCGGGCCCAGAATTCAGCGGCGGGCAGTCCGGTCAATGTCTGGAGCCCGATCAGCACAAGGAAACTGATGATCCCTGCAGCGATGCCGTAGTTGCGTTCAAACAACACGATAGTCGGCGGCAGCAGGAGGATGATCAAAGCAATCCGGATATCCGGGTATCCGGCAAGAATCGGCTCCAGCAGAATTGCAAACAGAAAACCGACCGCCGTGCCCAGAGAACGCTGAAGTGTTTTCTTCATCGTTGCGCCAAGACTGCCGCACAAGACAACGATGACCGTGATCGTGACCCAATAGGCGTGGCTCAGATTGAAATAAATCCCGATGCCGTATCCGACGCTGGCAGCGACGCTTGCCTGAACCGCCAGTCGCCAGGTAATCAGCTGCCACCAGTTACCAGATGTGGCCTCCGGCCCGGTATCCTCGTCAGCTCTCAGTTGCGTCGTTCCTGCTGCCAGTGTCCAGATCCGCTCAAACGCCTGCGCTATTCTTAGAAGCTGAAACTTGTCACCCTTTTGAAAGTCGATCGCAAGCTCCGTCCAGGCCAGGTTAAAAGGCGTTTCACCGGACGGAGTGTCTGCTGTCACCACCCTCTCCTGAAGCTGACCGACCACATCCTGATAGGCGGTATTTTTGATCAATTCCGCCCGGCACTCGAGCGAAAGCGCAGCCATGGCATCGCGCACCACTTCAAGTGCAAGCTGCATCATTGCGGCCGCTTCAAGCGACAACCCCTGGATGGCCGCACCGGGTTCTGTCAGGTCAACGCTCAGTTCCAGTTCCGAACGCAGACTTGCAATATCGGAGACATTTACCCGGCGGCGCCTTTCGATCGAGAGTTGTCCATTCGCCGCAAGCTTCAGGTAGTCGGCTATTGCCTGCCGATTTGCCTTTTCGACCCTGAGATAGGTCCTTTCAGGCGACGGCCTCCAGAACCCGATACGGATCAAAAAGGCCAACACGGCGCCAAATACGGTCATCGCCGGTAACCAGACCCCGGGAGACCCAGAAGCGTTCGACATGATCACGAACAACCAGAAGATCGAGATCATCCGCCCTGTCCTGAGCCAGAATGCCCCGAAACCCTCAATGCCAAAGCCGATGGCAATGATGCCAATCCACATGGCCTGAAGCACGACCTGCGTGTTTTTGCCCGCGACCAAGCCGGACACCATCCCCAGGACCGCCAGACCCGTCATGATCAGCCCGAGCCGGAAAAGGTCGCCCGCTTCCTGCTTACGGGTTGAAATGGGTGTGAACAAAAGACAATGCGCACCAGCGGCAGCCGCCAACACGGAAAGGGTAAAACCCGGCACACCTTCCGCGAAAGGGCCAAACTGGTAGGCCAGCAAGCCTGCCACGACAACCGTGATCATCAGATGTGCACCGCGCACAAGTCGCAGTGCACCGGGGTCATATCGGATAAATCGGGTCATCGTTCGAAAAATCGGCTGAAGCATCGGTTTAACTTGATACAGACTTTTTAAAGTATTGCATTCGTTCAACTATCCAGACTTTGCAACACTCCCCCTTCTTTGCCATTCCGTCTTGCCGAGAATGCAGCTTTAGCCGTTGGTTCGTAAAGAGGGGTGACCGGTTTTCTAATACGGGGCTTGAATGCTGTGTCGGCAATTTCGCTGTGCTACTGCGAGATGTCATTCCGGAGACGCACCATGCAACCCGGAATCAATTGAAAAAACGAGAACTGCGTCCGAAATTTGCGGGAGGCAGTGTCCGGCGACAAAAAAGGCGGCCCGAAGGACCGCCTTTTCGATTTTCGGATGCGCACTAACCGCTTAACGGGTCAGTGGCTTGTACTTGATGCGACGCGGATCAGCGGCATGTGCGCCAAGACGCCGAACCTTGTCCTTTTCGTAGTCTTCGAAGTTGCCTTCGAACCATTCCACGTGGCTGTCGCCTTCAAAGGCCAGCATGTGCGTTGCCAGGCGGTCGAGGAACATACGATCGTGCGAGATGACCACTGCGCAGCCGGCATAGTTTTCCAGCGCATCTTCAAGCGCGGCCAGGGTCTCGGTGTCGAGGTCGTTGGTCGGCTCATCGAGCAGCAGGACGTTGGCGCCCTTCTTCAGGACCTTGGCAAGGTGCACCCGGTTGCGCTGACCACCGGAGAGATCGCCGACTTTCGCCTGCTGAGCTGGGCCCTTGAAGTTGAAGGACGAGCAATAGGCGCGTGAGTTGATTTCCTTGTCGTCGAGGTAAATCACTTCGGCGCCACCGGAAATCTCTTCCCAGACCGTATTGTTCGGGTTGAGCGCGTCGCGGGACTGGTCGACGTAACCCAGATGCACGCTGTCGCCGATATTGACGGAGCCACTGTCCGGTGTTTCCAGACCGGTCAGCATCTTGAAGAGGGTCGACTTACCGGCACCGTTCGGACCGATCACGCCAACGATACCACCGCGCGGCAGTTTGAAAGACAGGTCGTCAATCAGGAGGCGGTCTTCGAAGCCTTTCGAAACGCCATCGATTTCGATGACGTTCGCGCCAAGGCGCTCACCAACCGGGATGAGGATCTGTTCGATGGACGGCTGACGCTCTTCCTGCGCGGAAAGAAGGTCATCAAAGGCCCGGATACGGGCTTTCGATTTGGTCTGGCGACCTTTCGGGCTCATGCCCATCCACTCGCGCTCGCGGGCAATCGCCTTGGAACGGGCCATATTCTCGCGGCCTTCCTGCTCCATGCGCTTGGTCTTCTTTTCCAGATAAACCGAGTAATTGCCCTCGTAAGGAATGCCCTGACCGCGGTCGAGCTCCAGGATCCAGCCGGTGACGTTGTCCAGGAAGTAGCGATCGTGGGTGATGATCAGGACGGAGCCCTTGAACTCGCGAAGGTGACGTTCCAGCCAATGAACGGTTTCAGCGTCCAGGTGGTTGGTCGGTTCGTCGAGCAGGAGCAGATCCGGCTCGGACAGAAGCAATTGGCAGAGCGCAATACGGCGGCGCTCACCACCGGACAGATTTTCGACGGAAGCATCGGACGGCGGGCAGCGCAGAGCTTCCATCGCCATTTCCACCTGACTTTCCAGGTTCCACAGGTCCTTGGCGTCGATCTCGTCCTGAAGATGAGCAGCTTCCTCGGCGGTCTCGTCCGAGTAGTTCATCATCAGTTCATTGTAGCGGTCGATCTTTGCCTGCTTGTGGGCGACACCTTCCATGACGTTTTCCATCACGGTCTTGGTTTCGTCCAGCTTCGGTTCCTGCGGCAGGTAGCCGACCTTGGCGCCTTCAGCGGCCCATGCTTCACCGGAATACTCCTTGTCGAGACCGGCCATGATCTTCAAGAGCGTCGATTTACCGGCACCGTTCGGACCCAGGATACCGATCTTGGCATCCGGGTAAAAAGAAAGGTGTATGTTGTCGAGGACTTTCTTGTCGTTATAGGCCTTGGAGAGGCCATGCATATGATAGATGAACTGGCGCGCCATGGGGCTCCGCTTCTCCACTTGAAAAGACTGACGGGAATCTCTGGAATTCTGCGGCGTCTTTTAGGGGAAATGGAGGCCGGGGGCAATGGGGAAGATGGGAAGCCGTCGTGCGACCCTGCATGTCACCGGCAGATCATGATTTTTCCTGAGGGGTAAGCCTGTCACCTGGACCTGAAACGGGAACGTGTTTCCATCGCAGCTTGTTCAAATTGCGAGCCCAGACTGCACCACGCACATGCGGCAAATGACGGGTGGCAAGTTCCTGTCTGCAGCTTCGTGGAAAAAAACCAAAGGGTTGGCTGTTCTGTAATAACGGACCGCAAGGTCCTTGCCGGAGGCCGCCTCTTCCCATTTGGAGTGGATGGTATCGTCACCGCCGTTGATCCACCAGGTGCCGACTTGCACGTCTCGGCCGCGAATCTTCAACCTTCCTTCGCCGTTGCTGCAAAAAGCCAGAACATAAGGGTCGTTTTCGTAAGGTGCCCCATAGACGGTGTTGCCTCTCAAGGCCTCCTCCAACTCTGGAGCAGTCAAGGGTTCATTTTCGCCCCGCAGATCGAAAGTATCATAGCGCCTGTCGATAAATGTCTTGGCGTCTTCATCACTTTCCCACGCGGATGATGCCGCGGCTTGGGGCACGGAGACGTCAACCACTTTTGCAATTGCTGCTGCAAGCTGAAGAGCCAATTCCTGCGCCGAACTTTTCATGACGAATTTCCCGTTGCTCGAGTACTTGCTCATCTCAGGCTGTGACACACGGGCTAAAGTTTGCACCTTACGGGAACCTGCTGCCAAGGGGCTTCTGTCGGATTGACTATGGAAGCGGTTGCCGCCTTGAAGGCTAAGCGGAGATTGTTTGCACGCATACCAGCCTGAATTGCCGTCATACGGTAGGGCGAACCGGGTGCAATCCTGGTCAAAGCAATCAGATTCTCGGTGCACAATATCGTCTGTGGAAGCGCTGATCGGAAGAGACGGTGTGGCGGGATTAATCGCCCCTGAGAAAATAGGCAATGGAATTATAAACGCAGCATACTCAACCATTGCGATAAAATTCAATATCCCTCCTTTAGAAATGACTTAGCGTTTTTAGAATCTTATGCGTAATTCTTTATTTACGCATACATTGAATTCTACCTCTGGTTTTATTTGCGTGAGGGGCACTGCATGACCAGACTTGGCAACATTCGCTTTTCAGTCGCCGCAAAAGTCATCTCGATTGTTGTCGTGTTGAGCTTGGTGATTGTCGCTCAGTCGATATTCAGCGTTTCGCAGCTGAACAAGATCGGCAAGGAAATCGAGACCATCGCGGAATCCGACATTCCGCTGACCGAGGTTCTCAGCCGGATCACAACTCATCAGCTTGAGCAATCGGTTATGTTCGAGCGGATCTTGCGTCTCAATGGTTTGGCGAACGGCGATATCAAGGTCCAAAAAGCAGCCTCGGAACAAAAGTTTCTGGACTACGCGAACCTTGTCGACCGAGAAATCCAGGAAGGAGAGCGTATCGCGGAGGAAGCTCTGAAACATGCCTTTGACGCTGAAACACGAGCTGAGATTGAACATGTCATGGCGGCGCTCAAACGAATTGAAACGGAACACCACATTTATGACAAGCATGCTGCAGAAATAATCAGGTATGCCAATAACGACCAAAACGATAAGGCACTCACACTCCTGGCGACGATCGAAGAGGAGGAAGCCCAGCTCAACAGAGAACTGGTGGAACTGCTGCACAAGATTGAGACTTTTACGCTGAAATCGACCAGGAACGCGGAGCAGCACGAAAAGGAAACCGTACAGATCCTGATCGTTGCCGCAGTGGTTTCAACCCTTCTTGGTGTCTTTATTTCAATGCTGATTGCCCGCATAACCGTGACCCGACCCTTGAGAAGGGTTGTTACGGCGCTTGATCAACTTGCGAAAAACGACCTGACCGCGACCGTCGATGTCAAGGGAAATGACGAGATCGGAGATCTCGCCCGTGCGTTCACGAATTTCAAGGAAAAGTTGATATTGATGCGCCAGCTGGAGACCGAACGCAAAGAAGTTGAGCGGGAAAATATCAACCAACGGCGCGAAACGCTGTCACTGATGGCGACCGAGGTTAAAGACAAGACCGAAGAAGGCATTGCCACGATTGCCGCAAGTGCGGATGAGGTTAAAGAGCAGTCTGCCCGTATGGGCTCGGCCCTGAAGCGCGCCAATGACAGTATTGGCGGCATGCTTACACAGGCGCAGGAAACCCATCAGAGATCCCAGGAAGCAGGAGACCTTTCGGAAGGCCTTCTTGCTGCCATCAGCGAAGTTGCGGAAAAGACTGAAAAGACAAACGCCCTGACGAGCGAAGCTGTTTCACTTTCCTCTTCAAGCCACGCGACAATTGGCGAGCTGGCAAACGCTGCCGAAAGTATCGGCCAGTTCGTGTCGGTCATCAGCGATATCGCCGAGAAAACCAACCTTCTTGCCTTGAACGCCACCATCGAGGCTGCGCGTGCGGGCGAAGCCGGGCGTGGTTTTGCCGTGGTTGCCGCGGAAGTCAAGGAACTTGCGGAACAGACCAACCGGTCCACTGAGCAGATCTCCGAGCAGGTCGTCACTATACAAAGCAAAACAGGTGCTGCCGTTTCTTCCATCGACAAGATCATCGAGAGCATCGGTCGTTTGAGCGAGATGGCCTCCTCGGTTGCCTCGGCAACGGAAGAACAGCGCGTGACCACGGAAAACTTCGGTCAGATCGTCAACGAGTCCGGCCACGCAGTCGGCAGAATATCCGAAGGCATGTCGGAAGTTGCCCGACTTGCCGAGGAGACACTCTCCTTTTCCAGTGCAATGGGTGAAAAAACCAGTGCAATGGCATTCGCAGCCCAGAACATGCGCGAAGACATTCCGGCCATCATCCAGGCATCGCTTGACGAGACCGAACGGCGGTCCAACCCGCGCACCGACGTCAATCAGACAATCATCGGTCGTGACATTGACGGCGAATTCATTGTGGAACTGCTGAACCTTTCCGACACGGGCTGCTGTATCAAGGACAGTGGCCGCGCGCTTTCGGATGTTTTCGAGTTGAATATCCCAGGTGAAGGTTGGATTTCCTACAGACAGCTTTGGACGAATGAAGGCAAAACCGGACTGGAGCGGGCATAAACCTGAAAGTCGATTGAGGGCTGACGGCGACGCCAAATGTCCTGTAGGGTGTCGCGGTCTGCCAGCCAGGCTGGTCCTCAATCGCTCTCCCGGACGCAAACATGAAATCCATAGACATTCTTATGCCATACCCGATGCTGCCGATTGCACAGGAGCAGCTGGAAGCGGCTTTCACACTGCACAAACTGTTTGAGGCAGACGATCCTGACACCGTGCTGGCCGAAATCGGAGACCGTATTCGTGGGGTCGCACTTGGTTTCGGTTCCGTGGACACTGCCTTTTTGCGGAAAATTCCTAATGTGGAAATTGTTTCAAGCTTCGGTGTCGGTTACGACCATATCGATGTTGACGCCTGCCTGGCAGCCAATGCCGAGGTGACGCATACGCCGGACGTTCTGTCAGATGAAGTTGCCGATACCGCCATCGGTCTGATGATCATGGCCATCCGCGAGTTCGGTCAGGCGGAAACCTGGCTGCGGGAAGGTAACTGGAAGCACAAGGGTCCCTACCCGCTGACAAAGGCAACACTCAGGGGCCGCAAGCTCGGAATTTTCGGACTTGGACGGATCGGCAAGGAAATCGCGAAACGCGCAGAAGCTTTCGGTCTGGAGATCAGTTATCACGGGCGCAGTCGGCAGGAAGGCATATCCTACCCCTATCATGCCAGTTTGAAAGAACTCGCGGCAGCCTGCGACACACTGATGGTGGTTGCCCCTGGCGGCGCCGACACGGAACACGCTGTTAGCGCCGAAATCCTTTCCGCCCTTGGACCGGATGGCGTGCTGATCAATGTAGGGCGCGGTTCGGTGGTGGACGAAGCAGCACTCATCACCGCGCTAGAGGACGGCACCATCCTTGGAGCCGGGCTCGATGTTTTCGAGAACGAACCCCATGTGCCGGAAAGACTGATGCAGCTTCCCGGGGTCACGTTGCTTCCCCATGTCGGCTCCGCCTCGCGATTCACCCGGGATGCGATGGGGCAGCTTGTCGTCGACAATCTGAAAAGCTGGTTCAACACAGGCAAGGCGATCACTCCCGTACCGGAAATGAGACAGAAATAGCGATTTCCCCCTTCCAGTCAGGATCGGTGGCCAGCGCCGCCGATCCTGTTATTTTCTTTTGTCGCCCAAAAGAGCACCTTATTCAGATGGTGCAGAACGAGCCGGACATCCGAATGGCAAAAAAGTGCTTCCCATGTTTGCGCTGATCGTCATCATCGTCAGAAGATTGACGAATTCGAAATCCGACGCCGACACCGGACACGCCTTCACATTCGAAAGGCACCCAGCTTCGATAAATGCCAGGTTGTTTGCCACCAGACCGGTGGACAGCCCCTGCCCTTCGACCCGACTTTCGGCTTCAGAGACCATCTGCTGATATCTTGCACAGTTCAACTTGCGCCGCTCCGCCCTTTCGTCTGCCAAGGCAGGCGTTCCGAAAAGGACCGAGGCAAGCAACAGACAACAAGAGACAACTGAGCAACGCGCTTTGCCATTCCGGTTGTCAACTGAGCCCGTCATTTTCGAAAATCCACGTGGCACAATGGATATCCACGCGGGCAAGTTATGGCAGAAGGCTTCGTGAAAGTGCACTTGCGATGCCTGCTATGGCCTTGTTGCGATTGTCGTAAGAGGCTGTGGTCTGAGTGATATAGACGGCAATTACCACTGGCTTGCGCCCCTCAGGCCAGATGACGGCAATGTTGTTGCGCGACCCGTTCTGTCCGGCTCCCGTCTTGTCGGCAATCCGCCAGCCTTCCGGCAAACCGGCCCGCAATGTGGAATTTCCCACCTTGTTTCCAATTAGCCAATTTGTCAGCTTCTTGCGGCTTTCAGGTGCAAGAGTGTCTTCAAGCACAAGTTTTTGAAGCGTTTCGGCTGCCGCGTTTGGGGTCGTGGTATCCCTTTCATCTCCCGGGATTCCAGTGTTGGAATAGGGTTCCCAGCGATCAGCCCTGGTCTTCATGTCGCCAATGCTTCGCAAGAACGTGTTGAGTCCTTCCGGTCCTTCCAGGGTCTCCATGACCAGATTGGCAGCAGCATTGTCGCTGATGGTGACCGTGATCTCGCACAATTCCTCTATGGTGAAGCCCTTGCCGTTCACATGCTTTTCGGTCACCGGGGAATAATTGACGATATCGCCTTCCTGAATGGTGACTTTCCGCTGCAGGTTCACTTTCCCCTTGTCGGAAGCGTCCAGGACCGCCCCGCACAGGAATGCCTTGAATGTGCTGTTGGTTGGAAACCTTTCTTTGCCCCTGTGGTTCCAGCTTAATCCCGTTTCCTTGTCGATGACGGTCACACCAACGCGGGCATCCAGGCGACGTTCAATATCTTCAATCTCTGTTTCCAGCGGTGTCGGGTCAAATTCCTGTGCTTGTGCGGCACACAGGGAAAGGAGAGGCATCAGCGCGCCCAGAAGGGCCGCCCGGCGTGTTCCGATATTCATATCAATTCTCCAAAGCTTGAAAATACACCCATCTGCCGAAGCGAAGAAATCTGCCGCGTTCAAATGAGACACGCAGACAGTGCCCTTATCGCAAGCATTAGACAAACGATGATAAATCAGGTTAGTCATGAGAAAAACTTGGCCTTAATGGAAAGATTATGGAAGTTTCCCAACTGCCGCTGAATGCGTTAAGGGCCTTTGAGGCTTCCGCCCGGCTTTTGAGTTTCACACGCGCCGGATTAGAGCTGCGTGTGTCGCAAACAGCGGTCAGCCATCAGGTCAAGTCGCTTGAGGAAGTGCTCGGCGTCTCACTGTTTGAACGCCTCCCGCGCGGTGTTGCCCTGACCGACGAAGGACATGCCTTGCTGCCTGTCCTAACAGATGCGTTTCGGCGCATGAGCACGACGCTCAGCCGCTTTGAAGATGGAAACTTCAGGGAGACCCTGACAGTTGGTGCTGTCGGCACGTTCGCCACAGGTTGGCTTCTACCGCATCTCGATCACCTTTCAAGGGATCTCGATCAGATTGATCTGCGCCTCAAGACCAACAACAACCGGGCGGATATCCTTGCCGATGGCCTGGATTACTTCATCCGCTTTGGCGATGGTGCATGGCATGGCACCAACGCTATCAAGCTGATGGATGCCCCTCTGTCTCCTGTTTGCGCACCCAGTGTCGCACGGGAAATGAAAACGCCCCGAGACCTCATCGACAAACCGCTGCTCCGATCCTATCGCGTCGATGAATGGGCTCTTTGGTTTGAGACCGTTTCCCTGCCGGCCCCACTTGCACGCGGCTGGATGTTCGATTCATCGCTCACCATGGTCGAAGCTGCGGCACAAGGTGCGGGTATTGCACTGGTGCCTGTCAAAATGTTCCAGCATGACTTGATGCGGGGGCGCATCGTGCAACCGTTCCAGACAGAGGTGAAGACGGGAAGTTACTGGCTGACCTGGTTGAAGTCGCGGCAAGAGACAAATGCCATGCAAAAATTCCGGCACTGGCTGCTCCATTCGGTTCGCGACCAGAAGCTCCAGTTCAGTTAGCGTTGGGATCAACTTTCTTCTGACCCACAACCATTTCCCGTTTGCCGGCAAATCCGCTGATCTTGTCCACGACAAAACCGGCCGATTGCAGATTGCGCCGCACCCAGCCCGCTGCCGTATAGGTTGCCAATGTGCCATCACCTGATGTCAGACCCGCTACCTTTTGCAACAAGGCAAGATCCCAGAGTTCCGGATTTTTCGCTGGACTAAAACCGTCCAGATACCACGCGTCGATTGGTGGCACGGCCACGCTATCGGTGGGACTTGTAAGGTCGGCTGTGGTCAATTGCGTGATCAGTTCCCGCGCATCGCCAATTCCAAGCAGAAGATCCGCGCCCGAAACAGACATCCTATTCCAGCCCGGAACCGGGTCCCAAACATCGGCGAGCTCCGCTGAAAGCATATCAAGTTCAGGAAAGGCGCCAAGCGCTCGCAGGAGCTGGGTCTTTGTCATCGGGAAAAGTTCAAACGATACAAACAACAGCCTTGGTGCT
>NZ_JAILWL010000349.1 GCF_025698965.1 Roseibium sp. | reverse complement strand
GCAGGGTTCTGGTGCAACCGGCCCGCACGGTCTGGCAACCGGTCAAAATTCGCGGCTGTCGCTACTGAGCGATTTCCCCTTTGCAGTTCGATCCTGCCGCGATCCATGCGCAGTAGGGGCAATAAGTGTTCGCTGCGGACAATAGTATGCTGGATACCTGTGATTGCATCGGATAGCCTGCCTAAGAGCCTCACCGATCCAGAGCAAAGGACTTGCCCGCGATGAAATCAACCTTCGCCGCTGCCGCTCTTGTTGTCGCCGGCACGTCCATGGCTGCTGCCGAAGAAGGGTTCTCCTGGACGGGCAGTTATGACGGTTATGTCGTCTGCGATCATGTCCAAGACGGCGTACCGTCCACTTTCGGCAGAGCGTTTGAGCTGCACATGGTGCAAGAGGGAGACGTCCTTCATATTGCGACCGGAATTGACGACCCGACAATCGGGACCGGAGCGTCGCTTTACCATGGTCAGGTCATGGCCAGTCCCGCGGGCGATTTCACCAGTGGCTTCATTCAGTCCTGCAAACCCCGTTTCCCGTATAAAGAACTGATCCGTATCTTTCCGGCGAGCACACTTGCAGAAGAGTTCAGCTTTTCAGCCAGCACAGTCTTTGTGTCTGACAGCCTGCCGGGATCCGAAGGTGCTCTTGTTGTGGAAAGCTGCCGGTGGTCGGCAACACGCAATTCCTCGGACGTGCCGAAAATCCAGCGGTGCGAAGCCCTGCCAACAGCGAATTAGCCGCCAATTCGGCGGCGAAGATCTGTGCTGCGGGCAAGTCAATTCTGCACTACTTTGATATCAGATCCTGAACCGGTTGGTCTTCAGACCGGTTTGACCGTGCCCTTCGACCAGGAAAAGGCCGCCCGACAGGGTGTCCGGTTCGATTGCGGTCGGGTCGGACGGTTGTTTGATGCTGGTGACGATCAGGTGATCGAGATCCGGACCGCAGAAGCAGGGCATGGTCGGTCTTTCGACCGGCATCTTGATCGCATGGACCAGGTTGCCATCGGGTGCGAAGCAGTTCAGCACGCCCGCCGAGACGCCGCCACTCCAGTAGTTGCCGTTCGCATCAACCGTTGCACCGTCCGGACGTCCGGTGTCGTTGGTCTGCTGGGCGAACAGCATTTTTGAGCCGAGGGCACCTGTTACGGGATCGAAGGCATAACACTCGATCCAGCCGGGGGAGGTATCGGAGTGGTACATGTATGTGCCGTCCGGAGACCAGGATAGCCCGTTGGAGCACAGCAGTTCGTCCCGGATTTCCGCAACATCGCCGCTGGTGTCCACTCTGTAGAGACCGGCAATCGGCTCACGTGGTGAGTTGGTGTCCATGGTGCCGACCCAGAAGGCGCCGTCAGGACCAACCTTGCCGTCATTCAAACGTGTGCTTGGGATATCTTGCTGGATTGTCGCCAGAACTTCGCTGTTACCCGTTTCAGGATCGAACAACAGGATCTTGTCCCAGACGCTGACGATCAGACGGTCATCTTCCGTCAGGCCGAAGGAACCGACTTCATTGTCGAAATGCCAGGTGGTGATATCCCGGCTTGTCCAGTTCATCGACTGGATGGAGCGGCCCTGAATATCCGCCCAGAGGAGACGGTTTTGTCTGTCATCCCAAGTCGGGCATTCTGCGAGTTGATAAGTTGTATCGAGAAATCGGGTAATCGTGTGGGACACCGTGGCGGGTTCCTTGAAAAGCCAAGCGAGCGAATGGAAACGGACTATAGCCGCACCCGCATTCGCCGTCGAGAGCGCATCCGGCCAAACCTACAGCTCTGCATTGATGGAGATAAACTGAAGCGTCAGTTGGACAGACTTTGATAATCGCCATCCAGTGGGATTGCCGTGCGCTTGACGATGGGGCGGATTGCGAAAGAGGACTTCATCCGCAGAACACCTGGTAGTTGGGAGAGGTGGTCGCGGTGAATGCGCTCGAAATCGACAGGGTCTTCGGCAGTCAGGCGCAGGATGTAGTCGGCATCGCCAGCCATCAGGAAACATTCCATGATTTCGTCCGAACGGGCGACGGCACGCTCGAAGTTCTCCAGCGTCTCCTTGGATTGGCCGGTTAGCGATATCTCGACAAAAACGTCCATTCGTCGGCCGAGTTTGCGCTGATCGAGCAGAGCTACATAGTTCTCGATGATGCCTGCCTCTTCCAGCGCCCGGACACGGCGCAGGCATGCGGAGGCGGAAAGTCCGACAACATCGGCAAGGTCTGCGTTCGCAATCCGGCCGTCCTTTTGCAGAACATCCAGAATCTTACGGTCGAGACGGTCAAGTTTCATTTTATTGCACCGCATATATTGCAGATTTGTAATCTCGTTACCGCAATATATTCAACTTTTTCCAGATTTTGCGCAACAAAATTGTGTTTTAGTCATGTTTCAACATGCGGAACGCAAGCACATTTCACTCAATCAGGCGTACACTTAATCCAATCAAAGTTGCTTCAGGAGGAGTTGTCGCCATGAGGATTGGTGTTCCCAAGGAAATCAAAAATCACGAGTACCGGGTTGGTCTGACACCGGACAGTGTTCATGAAATGGTTGCTCATGGCCACGACGTGGTTGTCGAGACGAATGCAGGTATCGGCATCGGTGCCAGCGATGCTGACTACGAAGCTGCCGGCGCGAAGATCCTGCCGACGGCCAAGGACGTCTTTGACGCCGCCCAGATGATCGTGAAGGTGAAGGAACCTCAGGCCGTGGAACGTGCAATGCTGCGTCCCGACCAAATTCTGTTCACGTATCTGCATCTGGCTCCGGATGCGGAACAGACAGCCGATCTGGTGAAATCCGGTGCCACCTGCATCGCCTACGAGACCGTTGTCGACGCCAAGGGCGGCCTGCCGCTGTTGGTACCAATGTCCCAGGTTGCCGGGCGCCTTTCGGTAATTGCCGGTGCAAAAGCTCTGGAAAAAGCTCATGGCGGCTCCGGTACTCTCGTTGGCGGTGTTCCGGGTGTCGAGCCTGCGAAAGTGGTCGTCATCGGCGGCGGCGTCGTCGGTTCACATGCGATCACCATGGCGATTGGTCTTGGTGCCGATGTTACCGTTCTGGACCGCAACACAGCCGTTCTCGGCCAGTTGTCGCAGACTTTCGGTCCGGGTCTGAAGACGGTTTACTCGACCAAGTCAGCTCTCGAAAAACACGTTCTGGAAGCTGACATGGTTGTCGGTGCCGTTCTTGTTGCAGGTGCGGCGGCTCCGAAACTGGTCTCAGCAGACCTCGTCAGCCGGATGAAGCCGGGTTCGGTTCTGGTGGATGTCGCCATCGATCAGGGCGGTTGCTTTGAAACATCAAAGGCAACGACCCATTCCGACCCGACCTACATCGTTGACGAAGTAGTGCACTACTGCGTAGCCAACATGCCGGGCGCCGTGCCGAAGACATCGACCTACGCCCTGAACAACGCGACGCTGCCGTTTGCACTCGCGCTGGCAGACAAAGGCGCAAAGAAGGCGCTGCTTGATGATCCGCATTTCCTGCCGGGCCTGAACGTGATCGGTGGGCAGGTGACTTGCGAAGCCGTTGCTGAGGCGCTCGGGTATGACTATGTCGATCCGGCAACAGCACTCGAAAAAGAAGACGCAAGCCAGGCGGCATAAGTTGCGCCAATTCTGCGGCGGGCAAAGACGCTCGCCGCGCTCTGCCCTATCAAAGCCAGCTCCGGGATCGGGGCTGGCTTTTTTTTATCTGGTCTGAGCTCAGGAATTTCTGACAACAATCACGGATCGGTCGTCCGCGAATTCCCTTGAAGTGGACCCTTTGATACTCGGAAAACTCTTGGTCTTGTGAAAGTCGACAGTTTCACAGGCGTCAAACGCCTTTTCCCATGCGGACACTGAAACTTCACCCGGGATATCAAAATAGCCGTCTGTAAAGAATTCAAGGGTTTCGATATCTTCAGCCGGTTTGCTGACGTCGATGACGTCGTCCATCAGGATCGGATCGCAATTCAAGGACGAATATCCCAGCGGATGGTCCGATCTGTTGGCATACATGTATTGGCATCTTATGCCAGTGCGAAGAAAGGCTTCTGCCTGCTGAGGGGCAACGATTTCGGTGTATCGGTTTGTAACCAGCGAGCAGATCTGGATGGCATCGTCTTCTGTCAGAAGGCCTTCGCGTACTCCGTAATCCAAACCCTGAAACGAGATCCGACGGGTCTGAGCTTCAACCTCGTCAGTCGAACGTTCCTTGTGGTTCAGCATGTTGAAGACCTCGATCCGTGCAGTGGTCGAGAGATCGTCGATGTGTTTCAGTCGCCGGTAAACCTGGTCTCCATTAATTCGTATGCCGCTGTCACCGACAACGAGCAGTCGAATCTTGTCGACGCCGAAAAACGCAGCCGCCATGGTGGTCGATGCACGGAAAGTGTTACCAAGCAGCCGTTCCGTCTGCGAGATCCTCTCTCTTACGGCTGAAAAAATCTCCCCGGCAGGAATGTCGGTCATGGTTCTCGTCGCTGCAAACTCACCCAGGACGGAGGCGGCCGCACGGGACGCCGCCTGTCCCGGAGACATTCCGGGTCCGGTGGCACCGCTTGAGGCGCCATCGAACACGCCGCAGATGCCCGGCAGGATCAGAAGACTGTCGTCCCCGGCCTGGCGGCCTGTCCGGTCTTTGGGGAAAGTGAGCGAAGATATTTGCATTGCTGAGCCGGTTTCAAGCTGAAGAAGATTAGACAAATGACGATTCCCGGTCGTCCGCGAGCAGGAAGACCGCATAGACACACAGCCCAGAGCAAACGAGCAGGATCGTCGACAAAGCTGCAGCCAACCCGAATTCGCCGTCCAACACCGATATGTAGATCTTCACCGGCATGGTGACTGTCTTGGAGTTGTAAAGGATCAGGGTGGAGGACAGCTCGTTGATCGCGGTTATGAAGCTCATCAGCGAGCCGACAATCAAGCCAGGCAGAATGAGCGGTACGGTGACCGACAGGAATGCCCGCAAAGGAGAGGCTCCAAGATTGATGGCAGCTTCCTCCAGCGATGGTTTGATTTGTCGCAGGTTTGTCGTGGTCGAACGCACACCGTATGGCAGTCGCCGAATGAAAAGGATCATGATGATGATCAAGCCAGTGCCCGTCAGGTCGTACCATCCGGACCGGAAGGTCGTTACGAAACCGATTGCCATTACGACGCCCGGTACGAGATAGGGAACCATCATGAGGACGTCGATTGCCCCGGAAACCGCGTTTTCCCGCCGCACGATCAGGTAAGAGATCAAACCGGAGAAAATGGCTATCACGGCAACGGCAATCAGCGAGAACCTGAAGCTGTTAAAGATCGCTTCCGGGGCATCCGACAACACTCTTTGATAGCTTGAAAGACCATATTCGCCGGTGAAGACCGGTCCGTTGGTTTCCAGGAATGACGTGTAGATGACGACGAGTGTCGGCAACATCGCAATGATGACAACAGCATAGCAGAATGCGTGCGCACCCAGGTTGCGCATGCCGCTCAATTGTTGAATGACCGGCCGGTTCGTCAATGCCGAAGCGTAGCGTCGCTTTGACAGAAACCGGCGTTGGATGAAGAGCGCCAGGATGGAGATTGCCATCATGACCAACGATACCGTGACGGCCATCGTGGGTTTTCCGCCAAGTTCGGAGGTATAGGCGGAGTAAGCAATCGTCGACAGGGTACGGAACCCTCGACCCAGGATTGCAGGCGTTCCGAAGTCGGCTATCGACAGAACAAAACAGATGATTGCGCCGGTGCTGACTGCGGGAAATACCAGGGGCAAAGTCACGTAGAAGAACCGCTGGAGGGAATTGCAGCCGAGATTTTCAGCTGCATCCTCAAAGGACTTGTTCACCGACCCAAGCGCTGTTTTTGTCATCAAGAACACGAAGGGGAAGAACTTCAGCGTAAAGACCAGGATGATCCCATGCGCTCCGTAAATGGTCGGCAGATTCAGACCGAAGCCCTTGAAGAAGTTCGTCACGAAGCCATTGGCACCAAGCATCATTATCCACGCATAGGCACCAATGAACGGTGGCGCGACCAGCACCAGGATCGCGAGTGTCGAAATCAAGGCCTTGCCGCGTATCCGGAACCTTGCGGTGAAAAAGGCCAGTGGCACGCCAATCAGACAGGCCCCGAACGTTCCCAAAAGTCCCACCGTGAGCGAATTGCGCAGTCCTTTGACGTAATAGTTGCGCGTGAACACTTCCAGATAGTTTGCAAGCGTAAAGGCACCGGTGTCCTCATCGATAAAACTAACGAGAAATACGCTCGCAATCGGAAGTATCAGAAGGACAAAGAGCACCGTAATGACGAGGAGTGTCATCAAAGTCCAGAAATCGAACCGGACGAGGCTGAATATGGAAACAGGTTTCAAAGGCGGATTTGACGAGGTTATTGTCATGACAACCTCCGGCCTGTTTCCCCGTTTTCAAAAAGGATCGCCCGCTCACGGCTGAACGCGAAGGTGACAGGGTCGCCTTCGGACAGGCCGAGGAGATCCGGGGTGGGGCGCAAGATGGCTCGTACATCGTCTCCGAGTTTGGTTTTTCCATGGACTTCAAGTTCGCGGCCTATGAAACTGATCTGGCGAATGTTTCCGTCGAAAGTGAGCATGTCGTCGCCGACGGCATCACCGTTCAGCGCAACATTCACGGCTTCCGGACGAACAGAGACAGCAATCTCCTTTTGGGAGGTGTCTGTGGCGACCGCGCGGACTTTCAGGCCGGAGGTCGTCAGAATTGCATCGCCGGAGGGGTCGACATTTCCTGCAAGAAAATTGTTTGCGCCCACAAAATTGGCAACGAAACGGTTCGCCGGATTGCGATAAATCTCGAAAGGAGGGGCGGCCTGTTGGATGATGCCACCAAACATCACGCAGACGACGTCTGACATGGCGAGGGCTTCTTCCTGATCATGGGTCACGTAAATCGTGGTCATGCCCATGTCCTTCTGGATGCGCCGCAGTTCTCCTCTGAGGTCAACGCGAAGTTTGG
>NZ_JAILWL010000348.1 GCF_025698965.1 Roseibium sp. | reverse complement strand
GATGTCCGGCGTGCCTGAGAAGGTTTTCGGCAACACAGCGCTCAAGCATATCAACCGCCGGGGACATGTCCTTGTAGCCCTGTCCGAACGGCTCTAACGGGATATCGACTCCGAAAAGGCCAAGTTCTCGTTTCAGGTCCTCGATCCGCCAACGATCATAAGCTACAGTCTTCAAGTTGAAAGCCTGCGATGCCAGGACGATTTCGTGCGCAACGAAGCTTGGATCGATCGTCGCACCTGGAATCAGTGTAATGAAACCCTGGCGCGCCCAAAGATCATAAGGCACACGATCCTCGTTTGAGCGCTCTGCGATGTTGGCTTCCGGCATGAAGAACTGGCATTTGATATCGAAGCTGCGGTCCTCATTTGGAAACGCTAGCACGAAGGCCGTCAGGTCGCGTGAACCTGATAAGTCCAGACCGCCGAAACACTCGCGGCCCGAAAGCTTCGCCAGGTCAAGAGCGGTGTTGCATCGATCCCATTCAGCCTTGTGAATAAAGCGGGCGACAGCGGACACGCGCTGGTTGAGGATCAGGTTTCGGAATGCGCTTTCTTTGGAGGGGACAAGCTGAGCCTGTGCAGCCTGGCGCTCGACATCTTCTAGGGATCGAAAATCGTCAAGTGCAGGATTCGCCGTCAGCCATGTTTCCCTGCTCCAGGGGTCAGCGTCCTGCGGAGCCGCATAGAGGGTGAGGTGGAATGATGGATCCTGAACATCGCCTGACTGAACCTGCAATCCGTAGTCGATCAACTCAGAGAACACGTGATGGTCGGCGGCAGCCTGTGTCGATATGCAAACCATCAAAGGGTTATCTCGCGCGCCTGTCGCGGTATCCAGGGCGTCGAACAGGTCTCGGTTCGGAGCGCTCCCCAATTCATCGTAGACGATGAATGAGGGAGATAGGCCCATTTTCGAACCTGCGTCTGCTGACAGGGCGGCATAGATCGATCCCGCTCCATCGCCAAACAGAATTTCGATCTGCTTGTTGAAGCGGATGATGTTGGCCCGGTCATCCAGCTCAGGGTGAGCGGCAAGGATCGCACACATTTCCTGGAACAATTTTGCCGCCTGGTCCCGGGTCAGAGCGGCCGAATAAACTTCGCCCCGCTGTTCCGATTCCGGCCCCATCAAATGGCAAAGCGCCAGTCCGGCCGCGAGCTGCGTTTTTCCATTCTTGCGGGCCATTGAGAGAACGGCAGTTCGCACAGGACGTCGGCCTTTTTCATCCTCTGCGTACACCTCTTCGATGAACTTACACTGCCAGGGCCGCAATTTCATGTTCTGGCCTGCCAGTTTCCCGGCAGTGATCGGCAGATCTTCAAGAAACGCGATCACTTTGCCCGCACGGCTCAATCTGGGTTCTTCCCACGGCTTCACAGGCCGAACTTCGATCTTGCCGCGCTCAGAAAGCGCCTTGGCTCCTATGCCCCTCGTAGCCATTAAGCGAACCCCGATTCGTCAGGATCATCGGTGTTCGAAGTGCCTGAAACTAAGTATTTTTCTAACGCTGCCGCCGGTCCTGTTTCAGGCCCGTTTTCGTGATCTGACCCGCCCCCCGCCTGATGCCAATCGTCGGATGGGTCGACAGGGTCACCGTTGGCATCGAAGCCTTTGACCTTGCGGGCGAACGGTTTTGCTCCCGCTCTGTCATTGGCCGCTGTCTTCTCGTTGTGACACCGCTCGCACATCGACATCAGTCCATCGAGTGGAGGAAACGGATTGCCGCCGTCACTGATCGGGACGATATGGTCGACTGCCTTCGCCAAGGTGACCTCACCTCGAAGCCAGCACGGATGGCACACAGGGGCGGCAGCCAACTTACGGCGGCGAAGCTTTTGCCAGAGCGCGGTGTTGTAGGGCCACTTAGCCATGCGCAAATCTCCGCTCGCTGTGCATGGATGCAGCGATGAAGTCGAACCCGCCGCCCTTGCGCTTCAGTTCCGCCTCTGTCGCAGCATGCTGGCGCTCCGGTGTGATCCATTCTGCAACCGCTGCATAGACATGTTCGCCTCGCGATTTGGCATCGAGCTCCCAACGCTTCTGTGCTGCGTCTCGCGCCACTTCACCTCGGCTAACTTGCCTGCCTCCTTGCATCGGTAGCAGTAGGTACCCCTGACTTCGCTGCACACTCCCCTTCGGAGCCCCATGATTGCATTTCCGTTCGGGAGGCTGGTGCGGTTTTTCGTCAGGCGTTTCCACTTGCTCCGCTTCGATGGGTTTATTCGATTGGTTACTTCGATGGGTTTGGGTCGCAGAATTGAGACCTTTAACGTCGCATTTTTGCGACCTTGAACGTTTCGGTTTTGAGACCTTTGTCGTTGTCTTTTCATCGTCCGCCGTCGCCTCTTCAGGGTCCGGTTTCGACTTCATCTGAGTGTCCCAATCGTCCACAATTTGCCGGAACAAATTCCAGTTCGGGATGTAGGCTGCGCGATGGGATTTACCGCCGTGGCTTTCCTTCTTGATGAAACCAAGCTCATTGAGAGTTTCAGTCGCGCGAATGACCGTCGCCCGGCTCATTCCAAGCAATTTGACCAGGCGATTAATGCCAGGGTCGCATTGCCCGGTTCTCTTATTGAAGTGGTCGACAATCGCCGCTGCAACACGCTTGGCAGCGGCGGAAAGGTTCGGGGTTAGCAAGATTGCTTTCTGTGCAAAGAGGATGTCGTTTTGTTCCAAGAGGGCCATATCATTCACCCCCTTCGATGAGCTGTGTCGGTTCAACCCAGATCTCAAGTCCCCAGCGTGCAAGGACAGACGAGTAAACTGGGCGCAATTTTCCAGCTTCTGTGAGACGGCGAATTGCTGCGTTCAGGACATCCCTGCGTACACCGACCTCGCGAGCGATTCTTGAGCGGCGCGCAAAACAATACATGCCATTGCGACGATGCCCGTCGGGCTTGGCGAACGCTGCCAGAACAGCGCGATCAAGGCGTTCCATCCTTTCCGAAATATGCAGCGGCGCGGGGCTTTCGGCTTCCAAATTGGAGCCAGTCGTGCTAACTCTTGTCGCGGAAAATGCGCTTTTCTGTTTTGATGTGATGCCGTTCCGGGGACCATCCGGAGCGGCATTTTCTTTTTCGGACTGGCCGCGAACAGATGCGGAACCGCGTGTGTCAGTTTTGTGCCACTTTTCTTCGCGCGATCCTGTTTCGTTCTGCACGAAGCCGCCGGAACCTGCATCATAAATACAGACTTTACTTGTAGTTTTTTCGGGTTTGGCGTAAGTCCCTAGGTGGGCCACCCCTCCCCAACGAGGGGCTACTATCTGCGAGGGTAGACAGATATGTCAGTTCTTACCGCCAAGCCGGACTTCCGTCCGGCCAATCCTAATTTTTCGTCTGGTCCCTGTTCCAAACGTCCCGGCTGGTCCCTGGACGGTTTGTCCGATGCGCCGCTCGGGCGATCTCACAGGGCAAAGCCAGGCAAGGCAAAGCTAGCCGAAGCCATCGATCTTACCCGCAAGGTACTGCAGGTTCCGGACACATACCGGATCGGCATTGTACCGGCGTCCGATACCGGTGCAGTCGAAATGGCGCTCTGGTCCTTGCTTGGAGCGCGCGGCGTCGACATGCTCGCCTGGGAAAGCTTTGGTGCCGGCTGGGTCACCGATGTGATGAAGCAGTTAAAGCTGGACAATGCACGGATATTAAACGCGCCGTATGGCGAGTTGCCGGATTTGTCTGCGGTCGATTTCTCCAAAGATGTCGTTTTCACCTGGAATGGCACGACCTCAGGTGTGCGTGTGCCCGATGGCGACTGGATTCCGGCCGATCGGGAAGGTCTGACCATTTGTGACGCGACGTCGGCCGCATTTGCACAGGATCTGGATTTCGACAAGCTCGATGTCGTGACTTTTTCCTGGCAGAAAGTTCTGGGCGGGGAAGCAGCTCACGGTGTCCTGATTCTCAGTCCGAGGGCGGTGGAACGTCTTGAAACCTACACGCCCGCATGGCCTTTGCCGAAGATTTTCCGCCTGACAAAGGGTGGCAAGCTCATTGAAGGTGTCTTCAAGGGTGAAACCATCAACACGCCTTCCATGCTCTGCGTCGAGGATTACATCGATGCGTTGAAATGGGCTGAGACAATTGGTGGCCTTGCAGGCTTGCGTGGCCGTGCGGATGCCAATTTGCAGGTCCTAGCAGACTGGGTCGATAAGTCGGCCTGGATCGACTTCCTGGCCGTCGACCCCGGGACACGCTCCAATACATCCGTCTGTTTGAAAGTAACCGATCCGGAGATCCTGGCGCTTTCAGCAGAAGACCAGGCCGCGTTCGCGAAAAGCCTTGCCAGCGTGCTGGATGCGGAAGGGGTTGCTTACGATATCGGCGCATACCGTGACGCGCCATCCGGTCTGCGTATCTGGGCAGGTGCCACGATCGAAACCGGCGACCTGCAGGTGCTTACAACCTGGCTGGACTGGGCATTCCAATTGGAAAAAGCGAAACTGGCTCAGGCTGCCTGAGCATTTCCTTCACTCATGACGACCTTCCCGGGCGGCACGCTGCCCGGTCCGTTTTGTTTTCAAGGAGAAGCTCACAATGGCTCCCAAGGTACTGATTTCAGACAAGCTGTCTCCCGCTGCGGTCCAGATCTTCAAAGACCGTGGCATTGATGTTGATTTCCTGCCCGATGTAGGCAAGGACAAGGAAAAACTGCTGGAGATTATCGGCGAGTACGACGGATTGGCGATCCGCTCTGCAACGAAGGCGACCGAGAAGGTCATTGCCGCCGCGGACCGGTTGAAGGTGATCGGCAGAGCCGGGATCGGGGTTGACAATGTCGACATCCCGAAAGCGACGGCGCGCGGTATCATCGTCATGAACACACCGTTCGGCAACGCCATCACGACCGCAGAACACGCCATCACGATGATGATGTCCGTTGCCCGGCAAATCCCTGCGGCGGACGCTTCCACACAGGCAGGCAAGTGGGAGAAATCCCGCTTTATGGGGCGCGAACTTACCGGTAAGACCCTTGGTCTGATCGGTTGCGGCAACATCGGCTCGATCGTTGCAGACCGCGCAATCGGCCTGAAGATGAAAGTCGTTGCATTTGATCCGTTCCTGACGCCGGAACGGGCGGTGGCCCTGGGTGTCGAAAAGGTCGATCTCGACGAGCTTTTCGGTCGTTCGGATTTCATCACCTTGCACACGCCGCTGACCGACAAGACCCGCAACATCATCAACGCAGCCTCGATTGCGAAGATGAAGACCGGGGCCTACCTGATCAACTGTGCCCGTGGTGGTCTTGCGGACGAAGCCGCAGTCAGGGCCGCGTTGGATGAGGGCAAGCTTGCCGGGGCGGCCTTCGATGTGTTCATAGAAGAACCCGCAAGGGAAAATGTGCTTTTTGGTGCGCCGAATTTCGTCTCCACCCCGCATCTGGGAGCTTCGACTTCCGAAGCGCAGGAGAATGTGGCCCTGCAGGTTGCCGAACAGATGTGTGACTATCTGCTTGAGGGTGCCGTTCGAAATGCGCTCAACATGCCTTCCATCTCGGCTGAAGAAGCTCCGAAACTGGCACCGTTTGTGCGCTTGGCGGAGCAGCTTGGTTCCTTTGCCGGCCAGTTGACCGAGACCGGGATCGAAGGTGTGCGTCTGGAATATGCCGGTGCAGTGGCCGAGATGAATGTCCACGCCTTGACGGCTGCTGCGATAACCGGCCTGTTGACACCGCTTTTGCAAACCGTCAACATGGTATCGGCTCCGATCCTTGCCAGAGAGCGCGGCATGAAAATCGAAGAGATCCGCCGCGAAAAGCAAGGTGCCTACGAGACCTATATCCGTCTGACTGTCATAACCGAACGCCAGGAGCGGTCGGTTGCCGGTACAGTTTTTGCCGATGGCAAACCGCGGATCATCCAGGTGAAGGGCATAAACATGGAAGCCGAGCTCGGGTCCCATATGCTTTACATCACCAACGAGGACAAGCCCGGTTTCATTGGCCAACTCGGAATGGAACTTGGCAGCAGCGGTGTCAATATCGCTACCTTCAACCTTGGCCGGATCGCTCCGGGCGAGGATGCAATCTGCCTGGTCGAGGTCGATGGTGTGGTGCCTGAAGAAGTGATGACGCGTCTTGAAGCTGTTTCTCACGTCAAGCAGGTGAAATCCTTGGCATTTTGATTGTCGGAGGTGCCCACTGGGCACCTCCGGCTTGTCCTGGTCGGACAGTCAGGCGGTTCGAACCCCAAAACGCTGAAGGATCCGGCCATCAAGGACAACAAGTCCGAGCAGAAGAACTGCAAATCCGGCAAGTTGCAGTGCACTGAGTTTTTCTCCCAGTATCATCCATCCGAACAGCAGTGCGCTTGCCGGGACGATCAATGTAACCAGCGAGGCATTTGTCGCTCCGGCCTCCGCCAGCAGTTTGAAATAGATGAGATAGGCCAGGGCTGTCGCCAGAACACCTAACGCCAGTACATTCAGCCAGGCGATCTGGCTCGGATCGGCAATCGACCAGCCATTGGCAGAGAAGAGCGCGACCGGCAGCATCAGTAGGCTTGAGCCCATCAATTGTCCGGTTGCTGCGATCTGGGGCTGCACGGATTTGAACCGGTGCGCATAGGTTGCCGCGCAAGCATAGGACACCGCTGCACTCAGACAGCAGACCTGTGCCCAGATCGGGTCGGATGCGACACCTGACAGGCTACTGGACAGCATGATTGCAACCCCGGCAACTCCAAGCACGACACCGGCGATACGGTTCAACCGCAAATCCTCCTGACGGGTCAGTATGCTTGCGACGATAACGGTGAAAACCGGCGTTGTGCCGTTGAGTATGGATGCCAACCCGGCGCCGATTTCAGTTTGCCCGAGAAAGAGCAGGGAGAAGGGCACTGCGTTGTTCAGGAAACCCATGATCAGAAATGGAACTACGAGGTTGAGTGTAAATTTGCCGAGCAATTGCTGATACCAGAGCACCACCAGCAACACGGCACAGGCGCTTGAAACCCTCAGGAACACCAGAACAAAGGGTGGGATTTCTGCGACAGCAACTTTGGCGAACAA
>NZ_JAILWL010000347.1 GCF_025698965.1 Roseibium sp. | reverse complement strand
TCCCAGGGGGCGGTCCAGTTGCCGTCCACACGAAGGTCGGTTCCCGCAGCCTCTTCAACGAGCTTGCAAACGGTCATCTCGCCCGCGTCGCTACCGTATTTTTCACCGGCTTCCAGAAACCGGCTGTGGCAGGCGTCCGTCAGTTCCGAGCGCGTTCCGGTGTCATCCATGAGTTCCTTGATCAGTTTGAGGTCTTTCAAACAGAGCTTGAGAGGGAAAGACGGATCGTAATGGCCCGCAAATATGGAAGGCACGTCATGCTGCATCACGAAACTGTCTGCGGCCCCGCCTTTCATGACATCCCACCAGACATCCGGTTCGATGCCTGCCTTCTTGGCGCAGACCATGGCTTCGCCGATCGCGGCTGCGTGAATTTTCCAAAGCTGGTTGTTGACGAGTTTTGCCACATAGCCATTCCCATATCGGCCGACCTTGCGGACTTCGCCCATGGCTTCGATAACCGGTCGCGCTTCCTCGACATGCGCGTCCTCACCACCGACAAACATCGGCATGTCGCCGCGAATGGCCGCATCGACCGATCCTGTCACCGGCGCATCGATCGGTTTTCCGCCTCTCGCCAAGAAATCCGTTATGAGATTTCGCATGAATTTCGGCGATGAAGTTGTCAGATCAATCCAGATCTTACCGGCACAATCCCCCTTGAGGATACCTTCCTCACCAAGAAGGATCGCCTCCAGATTGGGGGGCCGAAAACCATGGAAACAACACAGTCAACCTTGTCGACCATCTCTTTCGGAGAAGCAGACCAGCATGCTCCCATTGCCAGATGATCGCGTGCGGCCTCGCGGCGCAGATCGTGCACATGGGTCTCAAATCCAGCGCGTATGATGTTTTTGGCGGCATTCCCACCCATGGTCCCGAGACCAATGAAACCGACTTTCATGTTTTGCCCTTGCGTTTTTGAGAACGCTAGAGCGACGAGCGCCATCGGTAAAACAATATTGCCAAAAGAGCATTATTGGTATTTTCAATAGTGCATGGCTGATATTGATACCAGACTTCTGCGGTCCTTTCTGTCTGTGGCCTCGCAGGGTAACTTTTCCAGAGCTGCGGACTCCATGGCTTGCTCGCAGGCAACGATGTCTCAGCGCATCCGGGTGCTTGAAGACCAGCTTGGTTCTGCCCTGTTCGAGCGGACCTACCATCAGGTCAAACTCACGGCGGCTGGCCAGGATCTTCTACCGCATGCACAGGCGCTGATAGATCGTCACGACGTATTGCTCGACCACATTCAGCAAGGAACCGTTTCCGGCAGTGTCCGGCTTGGAATTGCCGAGGACTACGCCTTGCCGATGCTTCCAGCGCTGTTGCGTCAGCTGCGGTACCAGTTTCCCGGAATTGAACTCAGCATCGTCAGCGCAATCAGCACCAGCCTCCAGCACCAGATAGATGCCCGTAGTCTTGATCTTGCGATCGTGACACTGCCTGAACCGGTCAGCACGGCAACCACACTTTCCGAACCGGCCTTGTGTTGGGTGGCCGTACCGGATTTCAACAAGTCGGGAAAAAGCCCCTGGCCGCTGGCCTTTTACCCGGACCCATGTGTCTTCCGTAATGCGGCAATCAGTACCTTGAACACACATGACGTGCTGTATCGGGAAGCGCTGGTCAGCACCAGTGGCCAAATCATCAGATGTGCGGTTGCAGCTGGAATGGCGATTACCGTTATGGCGGAAGGGACGATCCCGGAGGGAATGACGAAATTGCCTGCCAGCTGGTCTCTTCCGGATCTCCCCAGCGGTCGCATTCAGCTCATCGAGCGGAGTGAGGGGTTGAGCAAAGCAGCCCAGCAAGTCAGGAAACTGGTTATCAGGGCGTACTGAACTTCCTCCGCAATCGTCCGATCTGAGCGCAGTGTCCGATGCCGTCGTGTCGGAAAATGCGGACGGCGTTCGGATTTGTGCAGGCGGCGTCTTATTTCCAGCGGCACACTTGATCTCCAAGTTGACCATCAACCGGAGAAACAAATGAGTGTCGCAACGCGCACCCGCAGCGGGGGAAGGGCAGGCCGACGAGCCATTCGCACCGCGCCAGATCACGCAATGCTCCCCGGGCTTACTCGGAACTTGCCTCTTTGCGAACCGCTGGATCAGGACCAGATCGAAAAGCTCGACAATGCCTCAATGTCAATTCTGGAAGAGGTCGGCATCGTCTTTCGCGACACGATCGCGCTTGACGACTGGAAAAAGGCCGGTGCGAAGGTCGACGGGGAGCGCGTTTATCTGGACCGCGAACATGTCCGTGAACTGATCTCGACAATCCCTTCAAGTTTCACTTATCACGCGCGCAATCCGCAAAGGAACGTTCCGCTCGGTGGCAACCGGACCATCTTCGTTCCAATGACCGGGGCTCCCTTTCTCAGGGATCTTGAGGACGTGCGTCGCAACCCGACGCTCGACGATCTGGCGATGTTCCACAAGCTGAGCCATATGCTGCCGGCTCTTCATTCCAGCGCGCACCACATTGTCGAACCCTACGATCATCCGATCAGTCACCGGCACCTGCGCATCACCTATTCCTCCATGAAACATTCGGACAAGACGTTCATGGGCATGACGACCAGCCCGAAAAACGCCGAAGATGTAATGGACATGTGTGCGATCCTCTTTGGCGAGGACTATCTGGAAACTCACCCGGTCACCACCGGTAACTGCAATGGCAACTCGCCGCTTGTCTGGGACGAGACGATGCTGGGGGCGATGCGGGCCTTTTGCAAAAGAAACCAGCCGGTTCTGTGCTCTCCTTTCGTTCTTGGCGGTGCGAACACACCGGCGTCCGTTGTTCCGGCCGTCGCCCAGTTGAACGCGGAGGCGCTGAGTGCGCTTGCCTATACGCAGGTCATCCGGAAGGGCGCCCCTGCGATTTACGGTCATTACCTGTCGACCGTTTCGATGAAATCAGGTGCCCCCATGGCCGGTACGCCGGAAATCAGCCTGATGAATTTCCTGATCGGGCAACTGGCTCGTCACTACGATGTGCCATGGCGCACGTCGGGGTCGCTTGGAGGGGCAAAAACCTTCGACGCCCAGGCCGGATACGAAAGCGCCACCACTCTCAATGCCGTCATTCACGCAGGTGCCAACTACATCTGGCATGCGGCCGGTTGGAACGAAGCGGGGATGCACTGTTCCGTCGCAAAATTCATTGTCGATGCCGAGCAATGCGCAATGGTCTACCGCATGGCTGAGGGGCCTCGTTGGGATGACTTCGACGAAGCGCTTGCTGCCGTCGGCGATGTCGGGCCGGGTGGGCACTATCTCGGTCATCCGCACACGCAGGAGAATTTCCAGCGCGCCTTTTTCATGCCGGACATGTTCGACAACAACTCGATCGAACAGTGGAAGGCGGAAGGCGGGGTCGAAATCACCGAACGTGCACTGATGCAGGCCAAAAAGCTTCTTTCCGAGTACGAAGAGCCGAAACTGGACGAGGCCAGAAACGAAGAGCTTCTCGACTATATCGCCCGCCGGGAACGGGAAATCCCGGCTGAAGACGCCCTGAACCAGGACTATTGAGCCAAATCGGGTTCAGTCCTCACCCAGTTACCATTCTTGCCACGACGGGACACATATGAAAATAAAGTCGATCGAGATCTTCCGGCACGATCTTCCGGTAAAAAACGGGCCTTACAAAATGGCCAATGCGGAAGTGTGGTCGCTTCAGACGACGCTGGTGAAGGTAACTGCGGACAATGGTCTGACCGGTTGGGGCGAGACCTGTCCGGTCGGACCGACCTACGCGGAGGCACATGCTCTTGGCGCTCAGGCTGCACTTCGAGAGATCGCCCCCCATCTGATCGGTGAAGACATTGAACCTCTAATGGTCAACAGGGCGATGCATGCTCGTCTGAATGGTCATTCTTATGCAAAAGCGGCCATAGACATCGCAGTGTACGACCTTCTCGGGAAGCGGTTCGATGTGCCTGTATCGGTTCTTCTGGGGGGAGGAAGAGTAGAAGAAGTGCCGTCTTATTTCGCGACGGGTGTAGGCGTACCGGACGACATTGCCCGAATTGCCGCGGAAAAATGTTCTGAAGGGTACAAACGTCTCCAGATCAAGATGGGCGGAAGACCGGTTGCCATCGATATCGAGACCATTCGAAAGGTCTGGGAAAAGATCGCCGGTAAGGGCGTGAAACTTGCGGTCGACGGCAATCGCGGCTGGACAACGCGCGACGCCCTGCGGGTCAGCCGCGAGTGTCCAGACATTCCGTTTGTTATGGAACAACCCTGCAACCGTCTGGAAGACCTGCAGAAGATACGACCTCAAATCCAGCATGCCATCTACATGGACGAAAACGGCGTCGATCTTGCGACGGTCATCCGCGCAGCCGGTTGCGGATTGGTTGACGGTTTCGGCATGAAAGTCACCCGGGTCGGAGGGCTGCAGCAGATGGCGGCGTTCCGGGATATTTGCGAAGCCACCAATCTTCCGCACACATGCGACGACGCCTGGGGTGGCGACATCATCACCGCCGCCTGCACCCATGTGGCGGCCACAGTGAAGCCGGATCTCCTGGAAGGTGTCTGGCTGGCCGAACCCATGATCGAGCATGGCTATACATCCGGCGGCGGCATCCGCATCCGGAACGGTTCCATCAGGGTTCCGGAAAGACCCGGATTGGGTGTGGAGCCGGACGAAAGCTTGTTCGGTTCGCCCATCGCCGAATTTTGATCTGGAGCGGAAAGAATGCGTTTTGCAGGAAAAAGAGCGCTTGTAACCGGCGCGGCCGGGGGAATCGGCCGGGTGATCACTCAGATGTTGCGGGCGGAAGGTGCCAGCGTGGTAGCCGCCGATCGGAATTGCGACGGCCTGGAGGCTGAATTCTGTCTCCCCGGAAATTTGCTGGACACAGCTTATGCGGACAGTTTGCCCGTCATCGCATCAGAAAAACTGGGCGGGCTCGACATCATCGTCAACAATGCCGGTGTCATCACACGCGGGGCCGTTACGGAAACGTCTGATGAAGACTGGACCCTGTCTATGGGGGTGAATGTCGAGGCGCCGTTCCGTATTTGTCGGGCGGGCATACCTCTGATGGCTGTGAGCGGGGGTGGGGCAATCGTCAACCTGGCATCCTGCTGGGGCGTTCATCCAGGTCCGAACCATGCTCTTTATTGCACCACCAAGGCAGCCATTGCATCACTGACGCAGTGCATGGGACGCGACCACGCCCATCAGGGCGTCCGCATCAATGCAGTTTGCCCGAACGAAGTTGACACGCCGATGCTGCGCTCCGGATTTGCAAAACGGGGCTTTGATCCGCAGACAGCCATTACGGATCTGGGTAGGACGGTACCTTTGGGTCGGGTCGCAAATCCGGAAGACATTGCCGATATTGTTCTTTTCCTGGCCTCTGATGCGGCGCGTTACATGTGCGGTGCACTGGTCGAAGTCAATGGCGGGAAATCGGTATCATGACGCGTTTTGAAGGCAAGGTCGCGCTCGTCACAGGTGGTCGAAGCGGTATCGGCCGGGCGATTGCGCATCGGCTGAGGAATGAGGGTGCCAGGGTTTTCACCGCTCAACGTGGAATGGATCGTGACTTTGAACATTTCCAGGCGGATTTTGCAGATCCGGAAGCGCCTGGGCAGGTTGTCGACATGGTGATCGGACGCGCTGGGCGGTTGGACATTCTGGTCAACAATGCCGGGATCATGCAGGAAGCTTCGGTTGAGAGCATGGACCTTGACGACTGGCAACGCTCCTTGAGTATCAATCTTACGGCCCCGTTTTTGATGACCAAATACGCATTACCGTATTTGCGAGCCAGCCGCGGCAGCATCGTGAATGTCGGCTCGATTGAAGGACTGGGCACAAATCCGCTGCATGCTGCCTATTCGGCATCGAAAGCCGGACTTCATGGATTGACACGTGCCGTTGCCGTCGATCATGGAGCCGAGGGTGTGCGCTGCAACGCCGTCGCCCCGGGTTGGATCGACACTGACCTCAATCTGGATTTTATCGAGAACATGCCGGATCCGGGAGCCTTTCGACAGAATGTCGGCTCGCTTCATCCGGTCGGCCGGACCGGAAAGCCAGAGGAAGTGGCTGCGCTGGTCGCATTCCTGGCTGCTGAAGAAAGCGGGTTCATCACGGGACAGGTCTATGTGGTGGATGGTGGACGGATGACGCGATTGAGCCTACCTTAGGTCAATCACTCTTTTGCCGCACGCCATTCCTTCCAGCGGAGAACCAGGTTGGCGCCGATCTCGCGAAACGGTTGCGGCGGCAGACGTCTCGGGCGCGCTTCCGCACCAAAATGCCGGGTGATTTCACTCCCAATGCCACATGCAAGTTCAGCTGCTCCAATTCCGGTCAATGTGCCGCGCGCGGTGCCGAGACCATTTTGAACGCAGCCAGAGAACACGCCGTCTTCAAGTTCCCGCATGACTGCGACCGAATTCAAACTGAGACAGAGATGGCCTGCCCATCGGTGTTCCATCTGAAGTCCGGCAAGTTGCGGGAAGCGCTGATCGAATTTTCGTTGCATGACACTGGCTGCGCGCTCAAGGCACTTCGCATCGGGGCGCATGTCGGGTTTTAGCACTGCGCAGGTTCGAGTGATGATCCGGTTACCTCCCTGGCCGCTATCAATCCGGCGCATGGTCGTGCCCATCGGATCGGAAGGTGTTACGCCCCAGCGCGGCATTCCTCCAAGTCGTGCAAGTGCGTCCTTGTCGAGTTCGGGTGTCATGACGGCATAAAGAAACAATTGCATCAGCCGATTTTGCTCGAAGCCGAAACTCTCCAGATGTCCATTGACCGTAAGAATGATCTTTCCGGTCGCGACGGTTCCTTGCGGTGTTTCGATCTTCCAGGCTTTGCCGTCCCGCTCAAAACGATGAACCGGACTGTTTTCAAATACCCGCACGCCCGAATTACGAAGACCCTTTGCCAAACCTCGAATGTATCCCGCCGGCTGCAACATCACAGTGCCGGGCGTATAAAGGCCCGCCAGATAGTGGCTACTGCCGGTCAATTCCAGCATCTGCTTTT
>NZ_JAILWL010000346.1 GCF_025698965.1 Roseibium sp. | reverse complement strand
CAGCTGAGCATACTCCCTCGCCTTGCCCAACCGGGACGGGAACGGCACCTGCTGACCAAGGGACTGCTGCACCTCTTCGGGCAACCCGAGCAGCATCGGCGTTTCAAAAATGCCCGGTGCGATGGTCATGGCGCGAATACCCAGTTTCGACAGGTCTCTGGCAACAGGCAATGTCATGCCGGCAACACCTGCCTTGGAAGCTGCATAGGCGATCTGGCCCACCTGCCCGTCAAATGCGGCAACGGATGCAGTTGAAACGATGACACCGCGACCACCGTCATCTGTTACCGGATCCAGCGTCCCCATTCCGGTTGCCGAGATCGAAAGGCATCTGAAAGATCCAACCAGATTGACGGCAATCACCTTTTCAAAGAGATCCATCGGATGCGGTTCACCGCGCGATGTGGTCTTGGCTGCAGGTGCAATTCCTGCACAATTTACCAGAATACGCTCCTGACCATGGGCCGACCGAGCCTTCTGGAAACCAGCTTCAACACTTGTCTGGTCCGTTACATCGACTTCGGCGAAGACACAACCGATTTCCTCGGCAATTGCGTTTCCCTGGTCTGCATTCCGGTCGAAGATCGTAACCTTGACGCCATCACCCGCCAGTATACGTGCCGTTGCAGCACCCAAGCCCGACGCTCCGCCCGTTACCACGGCGGCTAAGGTCGAATCCAGCTTCATCACACCATCCCTTCAACTTAAAAAGTTGATTTTATTTATCTTTATCTACCGTATTGACGATTAGGTCAATTTGAGAGGCAAAGTGACTGAGAAACGGCGTCCGGTCAAGCGCATTCGCAGCCCGGCGTCGCAGAAAGATCACACAATCAGCCGAGACGGCGTCAAAGTTCAGCTTGCAAGAACGACGAGATCGACAGGCGTGTGCATGCCTGCAACACGCGTCTCGGGTCTGGCTTCGATGCGCTCTACGCCATAACCTTGTTCGCGGGCCAGATCCCAGGTCACCCGGTCGGTCAAGGATGAGGAGTTTTGCTCCTTATTGGCGTCTTCCAGTTTGGCTGCCCGGTTGACCGCATCGCCGATAACCGTGAATTCCAGCCTTTGCTTGGAACCGATGACACCGACGGTGACCGGTCCGGCCGCAACGGCTGTACCGATCCGCAACTCAACCGGCCAACCGGCGGACTGAAAACGTTGCTGCCCCTTTTCGACACAGTCCACCAGCTTGGCAGCTGCTCTGAGCGCATCGGCCGCATAGGTGTCGGAGGGGTGAACCGCGCCAAAAGTTGCCAGAATGCCGTCGCCCAGAAACTTGTCGACCCTACCGCCTTCCTGATTGATAACCTCAACGGCAAGGTTCTGATATTCGGCAAGAACGGCGAGAACCACTTCCGGGGGTAACTTTGCTGATGTCGAAGTGAAGGATCTTATATCAGCGTAAAGGATTGCCGCGTCGCGTTGGCTCCCCTCACCAGCCTGCAACTCGCTGTCGGCACCGGTGATGGAAGCAGCAACCTCCGGTGCAAAAAACCGCCGCAGGTCCATCGCAGCAGCATGATCCCTTGTTGCCTCGAACAACATCGACCGGCCCCGATAAAGCGCAACAGAGAGAATGATGGTGACCGTGAAAATCACCATGGTCTTGTCGAGTTCAGCCCCGATCAGGATTGAGTTTCCGGTCAGATATTCAACGTAGTTCCGCGTGACCCGCATGTGATCCATGTCCGCGAAGGCTGCATAGAACACAAGGCCCAGCCATCCGGCGACGGCGACCAGCCCCGTGGTCAGCACGAAACGAGGGTCGAACCTGAGCGCCCTCAATCCAATGAATATGAAGACATACATCAGCGTCGGGGTCTTCAGATAGAACGCCGGGTGCTGGTCATATTGAATATGGAAGGAAAAGATCAGGCCGACCAGCAGGGCCATGTCAACGCCGATCGAAATCAACAGATACCATTGCGGCAGTTCGAACCGGTAGGACAGCACGAGACGCAAAACGGTGAACAGGAAATAGGCGCCCAGCGCAATTGGCACGAAATTGAAGCCCGAAGCCCCTTCAGCCCTTGGCGCGATTGCATATAGCGTGGTGAAAAACAGCACCAGCCCAAGCTGTACCCAGCTGATCAACCGTTCCGACGAAGCTTCGCGTGCACGGATCTCTGCCCGTACGCGGTCCGGAATTCCTGTTTCAGGCGGTCCGCCATGAAGGATGTAGCGCAAAGTGTCCCGAAATGAGCTCATGATGTTCCAGTTTCCAAAGGTGTGTGGAGTTTCTCCCTTTGGACCCGATTGCGCAATAAGGTGCGCGGGAATGTGACCTCTCGTGAAGAGAAAACAAACCGCTAAAAAATACCCTGCAGCCTTAGTTGCTCGATCTTTCGCACAAGTTCGGCCTGCCTTCGACACCCGGACTTGGCCAGTGCAGACTTGATCTGATTGCGAACCGTAAAGACGCTGACCTGTCGGTTGTCCGCAATCTCTGCCAACGTCTTACCTTCCGACAGCATGCATGCAGAGGCCGCCTCCACCGGGCTCAAACCCAGTTCTGCCTGTAGTTTTTCCTGTATTGTGACATAATTGTTGTTCGGTTTGATTGCCAACAGAATGGCTGAAACGGATTTTGTCATAAACGCACTGAACGGCATGTCATCCCGATCCCCCAGCCGCACGCCCATCGCCCTGCAAATCCATCCATGACCATCCTCGTCCACCATCTGCAAATTGCTGAAGGCATTCGAACTTTCCCTGGCCTGATAGCGAACAAACGCGCTGAACTGGTTTTGAGCCTGTTCGGACCTAAATTGCAGGCGCCGGTTGATCGCGCTTCCCACCAGGGTTCCTTTTGCAAGCAGTTCATGTGCTTTCGAACAGGCAAAATGGATCAGCATGGTCGGGTCGATTACGAAAATTGCCGTACCGACACCAAGAAGATGACGTTCGGCGGCCCATTTTTCGAAGGAAAGACCGGAAATCATCCGGTTGATTTCCAGTGATTGCCGAATGACAGGCGCAAGCTGGACGCAAAGCTGTAGCCATTCGTGCTCGTATTTTTCCCTGTCTTTTGCTCGCAGATTGCCGCCGATCAGGAACATCCGGTCGGCATCGAAGGCAAGCATCGATCCGCCTCCACCATAGATGTCTTCCATCGGACGAAGGAGGTCCGCGTAAAAATCGGTCTTCTTCAGAATTTCGGTTTCACATAACTCGTCCGTGGATATCGACCTGCCTACGGCGCATTTGGAGAAATTGGCGGCAAAGGGATTCTTGTCGGCGTACAAAGTCTCATAAAGATGCAGGATCGCCGGGTCATACCCGGACGAGTAGGCCAGCGGTGCAGCGTTTGTCAGCTGGTCATAGCCGATGAGCTGGGTGCAAATGCGCGTCCCCAGAACCTGTCCCAATTCATCCAGAAAGTTCTGCCACCTGCCCGGATCCAAAGCGGCTGCAACCGCCAGGTTAGTCAAGCGTATGTATTTTTCCGCAGCTACGACCACATTGCCCCCTAGCGGTCCCAGTCGGGTTCTGTGCCAAAATTAGCAAATTCCCTGCGTTGAAAGGCGCTTATCGCCTGCAACTCCTATTTTTTGTCAGACATAGTCCAAATGGATCATGCATTTAATGTATACACCTTGTAAACAACTATTGATCGTATTGGGCAGTCAGGGGCAACGTTTTTTTCAAGTTGCAAGTGGCTGATTACCGGATGCGCTAAAGGGACCCCGCATTCCTGCATCGGGCACCGATCAATTTTTTAGCTGTGTTGATTTTTTGGCGGCCATTTTGGGCCGCCTTTTTTTTAGGAAAAGCAGCTGATAACCGCCCTGCTCCTGCAAATTGGCGAGATTTTGCGCTCAAATCTTGACGCAGAGTGATTTTGCGACCCAACTGACTATGGTTGTAAGTGCGGAGAAATTCTCGACCTGAAAAAGGGTCGAACTAATCAGCACCTTCATGGCCCGGTCCGGTGAGGAAAGGGCCAAGAGCGAGCTTGGGGTCAGATCTATGCGAGCACTGATGATATGCCTTGTGGTGATGTTAAGCGTCGCCTCCGCACACGCGGAACGGAGGGTTGCGCTCGTCATCGGAAATTCCGATTACCAGCATGTCACGGAACTAAAAAATCCTTACAACGACGCAAAAGATATGACGCAGAAGCTGAAGGAGCTGGAATTCGAAGTCGTGGAGGGTGTCGACCTCGATCTTCGGATTTTGAGACAGCTTTAACCACAAAATTCACTAGTCTCTTTGCAATCTGACGCGTACAGATCCTGCTCTTCATTCCCAATAATCAATATTGGTTTTCATCAAATAGACACAGTTATTTTCATTAATATTTTTGAAAATAGCCCCTCTCATCGATGTATCCGATTTTACGGATACGTTCTGGCATACTTTCTGACAATCTCCATTGGCCAAAGCGGTGAATGAAGCGACCATGTCTTGTGGGGTCGGTTCCAAACCAGAAATCGACATCAAATCGCTGAATTCGAAATTGGTGCCCAGCATCGAAAACGAGAATGTAATTAGCGTAACTCTGAAAGGCGGACAGATGAAGCCAATAATGAACATTGATGAAGTCCAGATCAGTCATTCGCAGGAAAATGGGCTTTTCACCTTTCGAAGAGGGAAAATCAGTGACGAGATTGGAGCAAGAAAGATCGGCTACAACCTGACGATCCTCCCCCCTGGAAAGGCTCAATGCACCTTTCACAGTCATCGCCATGAAGAAGAAATGTTCCTGATTCTGGAAGGAGACGGGGAACTGAGATTTGGTGACAAACGTTACCCAATCCGTCAAAACGATATCATTGCCTGCCCCACCGGAGGCCATGAAGTCGCACACCAGATCATCAACACAGGCTCGCAGGAGCTCCGATATCTTGCGATTTCCACCGTAGAAAACCTGGAAGTTTGTGAATACCCGGACTCAGGGAAAATCGGAATTTATGAAGGCCCAAGAGGTCAAACAAACCTGATAAAACTGTTTCGAACAGAAGATGAAGTCGACTACTATCGCGGTGAAACATCTTCCCCGAAGCCGGAAAGCAGCCAAACATAAGACGCGCTATCCATGGTAGCGGTCTGTTTTTTCTAGGAGCGAGATCCGTCTGAGAGAGACGACCGCAAGTTTTCATTTCGCTTTCGAACCGTCTGTGCACCCTATTGTATTGGAAGTGCACTCGTAACCTGCGAGTTCCAAATTCCGTTTGTCGCGCCGATGGCCACGAAGTCCTACAACGCCGATATCGCCTGCTATTGCAGATCTCGAGGCCCGAGAAGGGGTTTTTGATGGAAAATTTGCGTCGTAATGTCGAAATTGAGGCACTGCATGGCACAATTACCATGAAGCTAAGTTCCTTAGGTGAATCTACACCTTATGCCGCTGATGCAAATGAGCCTGATCCTCGTTATCTGGGTTACGGTGCCAGAGCGCCGGAAATGAGGCGGGTGATCTCCGGCTTCAAAACTGATTTTTCCATGTTGGGAACCGAGCAGAAGGTTGAGCTGGCTGAACGTCTCATCGGTTCGGGATACGGCGAGCAAAAGAGCGTTGCATTGGCGTTGTTGGAGCAGGTGCCAGAGTATTTCTCACCAGAGCGATTTGATCTCTTGGAGAAACTCATCAGAGGTCTTCATGGATGGAGCAAGATCGATAGCTTCACGAAGTTCTTCTTAAAACAAATACTGGATGCCCACGAGGACAAGTTTATCGAGCTGCCAGGACGTGTGGACGAATTGGTTTCGGGCGCGGCGTGTGTTGCATTTGAGTCGTGAGCAGGAGGGAAGCGAAGCCCGTATTGATATACGGGCGAGCTTTCCGACGCCCTCAAGACTCAAAACCAATTCGTCCACACGGCCCAGATTCCTGGAACGTCGATGATGATCTCTGGCTTCGCAGGGCAAGCGTCGTCGTCTTTACGCGCAAAGTCGCCAAGTCAGGTTTGTACAAAGATACTGCGCTGGCGAATTGCAACACCTTGATCAATGATCCTGAACATTTGGTCCAGACCGGGGTCGGGTGGTGTCTGAGAGACCTCATGCGAAGGCACAAAGAAGAGATATTGAGCTATGTTCTCCATTTAAGAAGAAAAGGTATAAGCAGCAAAATTACGCTCTATGCATTACGCGATATAAAGGGCGAGGAACGCAGCGCCATCCTGGACCAAAGCGTTTAGGGCCGAAGTATCATGCCCTCGCTTGCAACCAGCGTACCTGAATAGGCGTTTTGAGCCGCAAGACCGATCTCGTCGAGCTCGTCATCCGATCTTTTCGGGTCGTGATGGAACAGAACAGGAGTCTTGACGTGTCCTTCCCGAGCCAGTTGCACCGCCTTTTGCCAGGTAGAATGGCCCCAGCCCTTGAATGCCGGGTATTCCTCATCAGTGAACATGGCGTCGTAGATCATGATGTCGGCGCCCTGAACGAAGTCTGGAAGCGCGGCATCTATTTCGGGATCACCATGCTCGTGATCGGTGATGATGCAGATTGATTTTCCCTGATACTCAAAACGGAAACCGCAAGCGCCGCCCGGATGGCTCAAAGGTGTGGTGCGTATGACGAGGTCATCGTCTCTGGGGATCTGACCACCGGCCGTAAAGGTCTTGAATTCAACTGCTTTCAGCGTTTTGGCTGCAACCGGGAATATCGGCGGCGACATGATCCGGCTGACGATATCGACAAGGCTGGTTTCGTCCTGGAAGTGCCCTGCCCAGGCGGTGACTTCAAAATTCGGATCATAGGCGGGCTTGAAAAACGGCAGTCCGCAAATGTGATCCAGATGTGTGTGCGTGAACAGGAGGTCGAAGGAACGTGGTTTGCACTTGCAGAGTTCCATGCCGAGGTTGCGCGCACCGGAACCGCAATCCACCAGAACAAGAGCATCTCCGGCGCGTATCTCGAAACACGATGTTTCGCCGCCGTAGCGGAGCGTGCTTGACCCCGGTGTCGGAGTGGATCCTCTTACGCCCCAACAACGGAGCGAAAATTCATCTGCCACGTGTTACTCCCTAGCCGCCGGCTGCACCTCGACGAGCATCAGCCAGATCACGGGTTGTCCGTTCCAGTCTTAGTGCCAAAGTCCTCATAACTTCCAGTGAAATATCCGGAAATTCTTTCAATA
>NZ_JAILWL010000345.1 GCF_025698965.1 Roseibium sp. | reverse complement strand
TGTCGGTCTACGGCTCTCATCCGGAGAACCCTTTCAACCGCCGGAGATATCAGGCATTGTTCGACGACCGGGAGCGAAAGCCCTGAGTTCGGCTTTCACAGGTGGACCGACAGACCAAGCAGAGAGTGGAGGGGGCGAAAGCACCCGGAATCGGTCACACTGACACCGTGATCAATCTCCTCGAAGCACTCGATCAAGGATTGAACACTCTTGGGATCCCAGGTCTTTTGTTTTCCGCAAAGATCGGACGTAAGAACTGGTACTTGTCTGACTTTGCGACCGGCTGAATTCATTTTCTGCATGCGGTAGGAATATCGGCCGAGTGCGAAAAGAACTTCGCTTGCCAGGTCGGTTTGCACGTGGTGGACAGCATAATCGTGTGCCAGACGCTTGAACGCCTCCTCTTGCGAGTATCCAAGCGTGAGAAGATAGGCTGTCACGTTTGCCCCATTGCTGAGGTCTTGGCTTAAGCGCGGGTCGTTCAGGGTGATCCGGCCGGCAATTTCAGTGCCAATGGAGCTGATGCGTGTAGGAACAGCCTTGAGGACGATTAGGGGAGTGGCCAGGTCCGCAATACACTCTGCAGCGCTCTTCAGCCATCGATCCAGCTCGGCGGCGCGACTACCGCCGCGGGCAAACAGGCGCGCATATTGTTTCTGTCGGCGGATTCTGCCGAATGCCACATTCAGCAGGCCGGCTAATGGTACTTCTTGCTGCTGTACGTCCTTCAGCTCCGAAATCGAACGCGCATCCAAGCCAACGTACATGGAAACTAGGCCGCCAGACCAAGGGCACGTTTGACGGCCTTAACTGCTCCAGGGGCATCTTCGCCAAAAGCATCTGCGCCGATCTTGTCTGCATAATCCTGTGTGATGACCGCACCGCCAATGACAATTTTGGCCTGGTTGGCAGCTTGGCGCAGATGCTTAACCACGCTGATCATCTGCGGTTTTGTGGTGGTCAAAAGTGCACTGAGGCAGACAACCTGATTGCCCCGCTCAACGGCCTTGGCAAAATCCTCGTCCGGCACGTCGACCCCCAGGTCTTCGACTTCGAAACCTGCGCCCTTGAGCATCATTACAACCAGGTTCTTGCCGATATCGTGGAGGTCGCCCTTGACGCTACCGATGCAAACGCGGGCCAGGGGTTCATGCTTGTTTGCCGCTAGAACCGGTTCGATGATGTCAATGCCTCCCTGCATAGCCCGAGCGGCAACGAGCATCTCCGGGACGAATATCTCGCCCGACGAAAACTGATCCCCGACTTCCGCCATTGCGGGGATCATGGCGTCGTTGAGAAGCAGCCCGAGATCTTCTCCCGCGTCACGGGCCTTGGTTACAAGCGCTACTACGGTCTCACGATCGCCATCGCAAATAGCTTCGAACAGTGCGTCCTTTTCCTGTTCCGACAACATGCGAGTTTCCTTTCGTTTTGAATGCGCATGCAAATTGAATGAAAAAGTTGCACAAGTCAACTATCCGTCTGTGAAAAAAGGTTAAACTCTGCTTGATTTCATAGGCAGGTTGGCGTTGCCTCCAGCATGTATTTGACTAGACTGCATGAGTTTTTTTGGAACAGTGGCGCGTTGGCATGAACAAGAAATCAATCACTTCTTATGATGTGGCCAAAGCTGCAGGCGTGTCGCAATCAGCGGTTTCGCGCGCCTTTTCTCCGGGTGCTTCCATAGCCAAGGCAACCCGCGACCGGGTACTTCAGGCGGCCAGCGATTTGGGATACCAACCCAACGCCATCGCACGCAGCATGTCTTCGGCGCGGATTGAAACGCAGCAGAAATCCGGAATGGTCGGCGTCGTCGTGACAAGATTGCAGGATCCATTCTTTTCCCGAACCATCGCAGGTCTGAGCCAAAACATTCAGGCTCGGGGCTGGCAGATGCTGCTCTTCACCGTGGAGTCGGAATCTGAAGTTGATGCCGCCATGAATTCGCTGATGCAGTACAAGATCGATGGTGCAATCATCATGTCCGCAATTCTCAGCGATCAGATGGCGGAAACCTGTCAATTGCGCGGAATTCCGGTGATGCTCTACAACCGGAGTGCCGACGGGCTTAACGTGAATTCAGTGCAAATCGACAATGTTGAGGGCGGGCGTCTTGCAGCGGAATTTCTGCTGGAGGCAGGCCACGAACGTATTGCATTCGTCGGTGGTGAAGAAGACGATGAGACGTCCAAGGCGCGCGAAAGCGGATTTGTCGACCGCCTATCCGAAGACGGGATCAAGCTGCTCTTCCACGAAGAAGGCAATTATACTTTTGAAAGCGGTCGAGAGGCCGCACTACGGCTCTTTTCCAGAAATCAGCGGCCAGATGCAATCTTCTGTGCCAGCGACGTCATGGCGCTTGGTGTCCTCCATGCGGCACGCTATGAGCTCGGTCTCGAAGTTCAGAAGGACTTTTCCCTCCTTGGTTTCGATGACATCCCCGAGGCTAGCTGGCCCGGGCACTCGTTGACGACAATCCGTCAGCCTATCAGGCGCATGATCGTCGAAGCGGTTGATGTCCTCGTTGAAAACATGCAGGACCCGGAAATGCTCACTCGCCGGACTTCCTTTGCCGGAAAGCTCATCCTGCGTGGTTCATGCCGTAGGACTGTTTTGTAACCGATGGTGGCCATGTTTACTGATATCGGAGTTGCCCTGTTCCAAACTTGTGTTCATGGCTCGGAAACTTGATGCTGAGCGACTTTGTTACCCGACCGTATCAACCCCAAATTAGCGCATGAACCCCGAACCAGAAACGGGTGAGCCTCGATGCTGCCGAAACTCAGAAATCGAATTGAGCCACTTGAGCGGGACTGATCGGATCAGGCCAACGGTTCAACTTCACCCTCCCTTGAATTTTCCGGAATGAAGCATTCCTTCGTCCTTGATTTCATCCCAGGCGGCTTTGGAATCGACCCAAACATGATGAACTATTCTCAGATTTTCTTCGCCTTGCGACGACAATCCGATGGGGATGGGCGTCCGCGTTTCATCATTCGGACGAGGGAGTGGCGAACCGCACGATTTACAGAATGCAGTTTCTCAATCTGTGTCGGGGTTCTTCCACGAAACTATGCTGCCTTTTCCGTGCAAGAGCCTGAATGCCGTGTTGCTAACAACAACCATCGGAATTCCATTGCTGCCCGTCGATTTTCTGCACATAGAACAGTGGCAATCGAATGCATCCTTGAGTTCCGTGTTGACCAAAAAAGCAACCGCACCGCAATTGCATTCTCCGTCTGCCATCAAACCATTTTCTCCAGATTAGTAATTTGAAACTGACGCCGAATGATTTTGTTTCAGATTCTAAAATGATGTGACAGACCGATCCGTGATCAATTGAGCGGCCTATTGCTTGAGCTCGCAGCTGTATCGGCATTACTCTCTGGTTTTAAAAACACCGATCTTGGTGTCTTCAAAATCGGCAGAAGCTCAAACTGGCTTTGAGTGGTTGCCTTGCGAGACCGTCTGGATCGATTGACGCCGACTTCCGGACTTAAAGTTGGCTTTCAAAACGAAAATGCGTTGAAATTTCAGGGAAAAATCGCTCAATTTGGTGCCATTTATTTGCCTTGGCAGTGTCACTGCATCGCTATCAAATGACCTTCAAGTTGTCGATGATATAGCAATTTTTCACCATAGTTGGTTCGCAACATAGGCGTGCATTCGCTGGTGGAAATAACCATGTGGCGATTGCCCCTTAAACCAATCACGGAGATTTCCATGCTTAAACGTCTTGCAGGAACTTTTGTCCTTGGCGCGTTTGCAGCATCTGTTGCGACGTTGGCCCATGCACAGGTTGCAGACTTTGCGACCGTTGACGCGGACCAGAACGGTCAGGTGTCTTTTGAAGAACTATCCGTTGCTGGTGTTCCTGTGTCGGAAGAAGTGTTCCAAGCCGCAGATGCCAACCAGGACAGTGTCCTTGATGAGGCTGAATTCAGCACACTCGGACAGTAATGGTCTCTGGGCTGATTGATCGGCAGGCTTTTGTACTCCTCCCTGCGAACAAACGCCACCATCCGTGTTCAATGATGGGGCATTCTGCCGATCAGAGCGAAGCTGACATGCCAAATCACTTGGCATGTCAGCTTTTTTTTAAGGAGATTGGGTAGCTATCCGTAGTGACTACCGGTCAAGTTTCTTGAGTTGAAACAGATAGTTATCGGCATCAGGTCGCGAGCGCAGCTATTTCGCCGCAAGCGATTCAACAATTCACAAGACTTTGCAGATGTTTGTTAGATCAATTGATAGCGGAGGATCGCTGCCGCTGTTGGGCCTATCTAAGTGTCCTTCGATTTTCACGCAGGATCTGATCGCTTCAAGTGGATCGAAATTCAATCATGCATAGCTTCGGATAGAAGCCGGCTTGAGTGTTCTGGAACACGCCTGGAAATCGAAACCAGTGAGAAGCAGGGCCGCTCAGGAACGCTTCTCCGAGTCAGCCGGACTTGATGCTGGCGATAATATGTCACAAAAAATTTCTAATTTTTGGAATTTTGTGACATATTATTCTGAAAAAAGCGCAATAATTTTAGGTGCATAGCTGAATTCGGAGAAAATACTGGTCATAAAGACTTAAAGCTGCATAATGGTACCAGTATGCAGCTTTTAACATAATGAGCGTGTTCAATGTATGAGAATCTTACTGTGGGGACATCTGTTTCTCGGACGGTCACTGTCGATAGTGAGCGGACAATTGATTTCATGGGTGAAGACTGCCGAGTTTATGCAACGCCGTCTTTGGTGCGCGATATCGAACACACTTGCCAAGATATGATCGTTGAACGCATTCCCGAGGGTGAGGACTCCGTCGGAACAGTTGTGTCGATCGCCCATATCGCGCCAACGCTTCTGGGTATGGAAGTCACTGTTACCGTGACGGTAAAGGAAATCGACGGGCGTAAAGTGGTGCTGGATGTTACGGCTGCGGATCAGCTCGATACGATCTGCAAGGGCCACCATGAGCGCTTCATTGTTGATGTTGGCAAAACCCAGCAAAGACTGCGCCAGAAAGCCGCCAAGCTGCAAGAGTCCTGAGAGGGCCGCGCCATGAGTTCCCAACCCCGCACGGCCACCAAGAGCGTCTCCTCCTACTGCAATCAATGTGTGGCCGGTCCCGATCTGATGAAGATAGACGTCATGGATGGCGTCCCTTATCAGGTCCGACCCAACGGCGCTGCGGCAAAGGTGCATCCGGCGCATGGCAAGGTCTGTGTCAAAGCCTTTGGCCTGATCCAAAAGACCAACAATCCCAATCGCATCAAGACGCCGATGATCCGCACCAACCCCAAAAAGGGCAAGGAAGAGGATCCGCAGTTCCGCCAGGCGACATGGGAAGAGGCGCTGGATTTGATCTGCGGTAAGCTGAACGAGGTCAAGGCCAAGGGCAAGACCGACGAAAGTGGTTTTCCACGCGTCGCGGCGAGCTTTGGGGGCGGCGGAACTTCGACGGCTTACATGGGGACTTTCCCGGCTTTCATGAAGGCCTGGGGCTCGATTGACATGAGCTTTGGCAGCGGCCAGGGCGTGAAATGTTACCACTCGGAACATCTCTACGGAGAGTTCTGGCACCGCGCCTTTACCGTGTCACCGGACACGCCCTTGGTGGAAATGATCATTTCCTTCGGCGCCAATGTTGAAGCCTCGGGCGGGGTCTGCGGCGTGCGCCGTCACGCCGACGCTCGCGACAGGGGCGTGAAACGGGTGCAGGTTGAGCCTCATCTTTCAGTCACCGGAGCCTGTTCAGCTGAATGGATTCCGATCCGGCCCAAGACCGATCCGGCCTTCATGTTTGCGCTCATAAACGTGTTGCTGCATGAGACTGCGCGCGAGCGGCTGGATATTCCCTTCCTGAGGCATAGGACGTCTTCGCCTTACCTTGTAGCACCCAACGGGTTTTATCTACGTGACCCGGAAACGCAAAAGCCGCTGATCTGGGACCTTGCCACTGGTGCCGCGGTGCCGTTCGACACCAATGGAACTGAACCGGCGCTGGAGGGTGAATTCACGGTTTCAGGAGTTGAAGTCGGTCCTGATGATGTAAATTGGAACCACGACCGCATCACCTGCCAACCCGCCTTTGCACATCTGGTTGCGCATGTCGCGCCCTATACACCCGAATGGGCGGCGGCAATCTGCGATGTGCCGGTGACCATGGTGCGCCAAACCGCACTGGACTACCTGGACCATGCCCATGTCGGTGAAACCGTCATGATCGACGGGCGTGAAATGCCGTTTCGGCCGGTGGCAATTTCTCTGGGCAAAACGGTCTCCAATGGCTGGGGCGGCTATGAATGCGCCTGGGCACGGACCCTGATGGCGGTTTTGATTGGCGGCCTGGAAGTGCCGGGCGGTACGCTTGGAACCACGGTGCGGCTGAACCGGCCGGCGGACAATCGCTGGTCAAGTGTTGTTCCCGGGCCTGACGGCTTTATGAATTACCCGATGAATCCAACCCGAAAGGGGGAGTTTCACGAAACCGCAAAATCGCGCCATGCGCATCAGACGCTGATCCCATTGTCGGCCAACTCGCCCTGGTCGCAAGCACTGGGACCGACCCATCTGGCCTGGATGGCCCAGAAGGAAGGCTTTGACCATCTGCCGAAGCCAACCCAGCCGGATATCTGGTTCACGTACCGCACCAACCCGGTGATTTCGTTTTGGGACACGGGTGCAGTGAGCGAAGTCATCGCCAGTTTCCCTTTCGTGGTCTCATTTGCCTATACCCACGATGAAACCAACCACATGGCGGATGTTCTGCTGCCGGAATGCACCGATCTGGAAGGTCTGCAGCTGATACGCATCGGCGGCTCGAAATATGTCGAGCAGTTCTGGGAGCACCAGGGTTTTGCGTTGCGAGATCCGGTGGCAAAGCCCATGGGTGAGGCACGTGACTTTACCTGGATTTCGACACAGCTTGCCAAGGGCACCGGGCTGCTCGAGCAGTATAATGAGGCGATCAATAAAGGTGCAGCCGGAGTGCGGCTGTTCGGAGAAAACTACGATCACAAACTGGATACCTCGGTTGAGTATTCGGTCGAGGAGATCTGGGAGCGGTCCTGCCGTGCTGCCAGTTCCGAGCTCACGGACGGCGCCGAGAGCCAGG
>NZ_JAILWL010000344.1 GCF_025698965.1 Roseibium sp. | reverse complement strand
ACTACGACAATTCCGGTGAAATCATGATCTGTGACATTACCTGGAAAGAGGTGATGGAGCTGGTCGTTTCGTGTCTTGAAGAGGATGCGGACGTTTACGCCTTTGCCAATGACAAGAACCAGTTTGAGGCGCAGGTCGAAGCCTATGCGGCAGGTCTGAAGTTTCACAACATGTTGGCGTGGGACAAGAAAACCGCCACGGCAAACCGGTTCTACATGAAGAACCTTGAGTTCATCCTTTATCTCTATCGGGGTCGCGCGCGCCGGATCGCCAATTGCGGCGACAAGCAAATGGTGCCGTTTCCTCACAAGGACGATACCGACCATCCGACCGAAAAGCCGGTTCCGCTGGTCGAGGCCTATATCCGAAATTCCGCCCGTTCGGGCGAGGCTGTGATCGACCCGTTTTTGGGGTCGGGAACCGCTGCAATTGCCTGCGTTCGCACAGGCAATCCCTTCGTCGGGGTCGAGGTCGACCCTAAACACTTCGAGACCGCACGTCAGCGTGTTGAGCGCGTCATTGATGAGCAGCAGTGCGACCTCGAAAGCTTCGTGAGAACAAAGAGGGTACAAGCATGCTGATTGAGACAACTGCGGGTGATTTGCGTATTGCGCTGGAGAAGGTCAAGCCCGGAATTGAGCGGGGCTCCATGCCGATACTGCAGGCCGTTCTGCTATCAGACGGCGGTGTTACGACAACCAATCTTGATTATGAAATCCGGGTCAAATTTGCGGCAAAGCGGTTTACAGGTGCCTGCGCGGTGCCGTTTCACCAGCTACATGACCTTTTGAAAAGACTGCCGAAGCAGACAGATATTCGTATTCAGGCTACGGAACATAACGGTTATGGCGTCTATGTGCTGTTTGAAGGTGCGCGCTACTATCTTCCGTCCTTCACAGCTTCTGACTTTCCGGTGTTTTCATATGAAGAACAGCCCGCGCCAATGGCCAAGCCGGACGGGCTGATTAACGCACTCAGGATATGCCAGCCGTTCATTTCGACAGAAGATACCCGGTATTATCTGAACGGGATCTGTTTTTCCAAAGATGCGGAAGGCAACGGCGTTGTTGTTGCGACGGATGGTCATCGGCTTGGTGCGGTTCCGTATGCGCATGAACTGAATGCCAGCGTCATTCTTCCACGCACCGTACTGCCTGCCTTGTTCGGCTTGTCCGAGCCTGAGAGTGTTTTTGTTGGCAAACTGCGCATGGAATTTACCTATCCGGGCGGCGGATGGGTGAAAACCAAGCTGATTGACGGGGTGTTTCCAGACTGGTTGCGCGTGGTTCCAAATCTCGCACCGGATGCCCCGCGGCTGAAGTTCAGCCCCAAAGAAATGTATGCCGTGCTGCGGCGCATGGACATCGCGCGGACAAGACACAGAACCAGCATCGATATCTGCGCCACTGCCACTGGCGACCTGGTAACCGCGACCTGCAAGGGCATGGATGGCGAAGAGTGTGCAGAGCGGTTGGAGCAAGGCTATGCCGCCAATTGGTCCAAGCTGACCAGCAGCGTCATATCCTTCAATTCGGGATACCTCAAACAGGTCTGCAGCCTGAACCTTGATGCGGAAGAGGTGACGCTCACAACGGCAGACGCCTCCAGCCCCGCGCTGATCGACAATCCGGACAGTAAAACACTGATGATCCTTATGCCGATGAGGGGCGACGGCAGCCTTGCCGGTCAATCCCTTCTGACGCTGGCCCGCAAGAGCAACGACAGTGTGGCGGCGGGGCAGGTGGCGGCATGACGGTCTATGTCCTTCATTTCGACCCGCCGTACCGGCAAGCGCGCCACTATATCGGTTACACACCGGACGCGTCTGCCGAGCGCCGGGTGCAGGAGCACCTGAGCGGTGGCTATAAGGCAAGCCCGCTTGTAAAGGCGGCGCTTGAAGCGGGTAGCGCCGTCACCCTGGCGCATGAATTTCCCGGTGACGGTAGGTTTTTTGAACGGTGGCTGAAAGACCGCAAAGACACCCGTATGTGGTGCCGATGCTGCGGTGTGAATGCACGGCCAGTCCCGAATTCCAAGGGCATATCTGAGGCCTATCGCTTGCGAAAAGCCGCCCGTGATCGTGCACACGGGAGGGCGGCATGAAGGACCTTTTCGGAGAAGAGATCCCCGACGCGGCAGACGCGGAGACGGCTTACGTACCGTTCGATTGGGTGGACGAGTATTGCCCGCTGCCGGTCGAAGATCCGGCCTCGTTTTGCCGGAAAGACCCGGACGGCTCTTGGCATCTGCGCCCGGTGCCGGAAGACGGCATGTTTGCCGGGAAGACCAACTTCGACCTGGTTGTGGAACCGGGTGAAGTGGTCAAGTTTTCCGAGCATCGGTCGTATCCGGATGTCGCGCTGACCGTCTATGACGACAGGACATACTCGGTTTTCCCGTTTGTGCCGGAGGATGCGAATTGCTTTCTCTTGGACGAGCCGGATTTGATGACCGTCAGCATTGAGGATCTGATTGCGGGAAGTGGTGACGCTTCCTGTGAGGTGGAGCCCGGTTCGTACAGCCTGACCAATTATCACTGGTCCGGTCCGGTCGCGTTTGAGTTCTCGGTTGAGAATGGAGGCGCGCCAGACGAGCGCCCTCAGTTCAGGCGATTGGGGGCTGAGCACTGATGCGGGATCTTCTTTCCGATCTGCCGCCGCCTGTTGCCGGCAGGCCGTCGTTTGAGCGCGAGTTGATTATCGACTGCTTTGCCGGGGGCGGCGGGGCGTCGACCGGTATATTCGAGGCGCTTGGACGCCACCCGGATTATGCCGCCAATCACGACCCGTTCGCGCTGGCGATGCACCGGGCGAACCATCCCGACACGATCCACCTTTCCAAAAACCTTTGGCAGGTGGACCCGATGGAGGTTTGCCGGAACCGGCCTGTCGGCCTGCTTTGGGCCTCGCCCGATTGCAAGCATTTTTCCAAGGCGAAGGGCGGCAAGCCTGTCAGCAAAAATGTCCGTGATCTTGCCTGGACGGTGGTCACATGGGCCAAGCGAGCGCGGCCACGGGTCATCATCTTGGAAAACGTGGTCGAGTTTCTGACATGGGGGCCGGTTGTCCAGGACGAGAACGGCAAATTCCGCCCCTGCAAGAAACGCGCGGGGCAGACCTTCAAAAAGTGGGTCGGGGAACTCAAGCGCCTTGGTTACAAGCTGGAATGGAAAGAGCTTTACGCCTGCGACTATGGTGCACCGACGATCCGCAAGCGCCTTTACATCATCATGCGCCGGGACGGTGAGCCGATTGTCTGGCCGGAACCGACCCACGGCAAGCCGGATGACGAGCGCGTTGTCGCCGGTAAACTTCTGCCACAGCTGACTGCCGCCGACATTATCGATTTCTCGCTTCCGTGCCCGTCGATCTTCGACACGAAGGAAGAGATTTTCGAGAAATACGGCCTGCGCGCCAAGCGGCCTTTGGTCCCTAACAGCATGTCACGGATCGCACGCGGCACCATGCGCTATGTGGTTGAAGAAAAAGACCCGTTCATCGTGGTTTGCAACCATGGCGGCGACCAGTTCCGAGGGCAGAGTATCAAAGAGCCTATGTCGACGCTGACGGCCTCGCGCGACGGGTTCGGGCTGGTGATGCCGTATGTTTCCTATGCGCAGCAAGGCGGTGGCAATCGCTCGTCAAAGGTTCCACTGCATACGTTGTGCGCCAGCCAGAAAGACCAGAACTGTGTTGTTGCGCCGTTCCTGAAACGGGATTTCGGTCAGTCGACCGGGCAGAGAGTCGACTCCGCAGCACCAACCGTGACACCGGGCGGCGATGGCAAGACCGGACTTGTCTCGGCCTTCCTGGTCAAACACAACACGGGCGCAACGGGGTCTGACCTTCGCGAACCGGCTCCGACGATCACTGCCAACAGTTTCAAGAAACGCGCTGGTGGCGCTGCTCCTGTCGCACTCGCCACCGTGCACATGACCTCCATGCGTGGCAGCGACCGGCGCGACTATCCCGCCAATACGCCCGTGCATACGTTGAGCGCTGGCGGCAATCATGAGGCGGTCACCGCCTGTTACCTTGACCGGCAGTTCACGCGTTCGGTTGGCGCGGATCTGAAAGACCCGGCTCCGACGATCACGGCGGGCGGCGATGGCAAGGCCAACCTGGTTGCGGCGTTCCTCGTCAACTACTATGGCAATTCCGACGCGTCTCCGCTTGATCAGCCGATAGGTGGCGACACCACAAAGGACCGCCGTTCGCTGGTCTATGTGGAGATCGACGGGGCGACCTTCGTCATTGTCGACATCGGCATGCGCATGTTGACACCGCGTGAGCGGTTCCTCGCGCAAGGGTTTCCTGCCGATTACATCATTGAATACGGCCTGGATGAAACGGGCCAGAAAATCAAACTCAGCCAGTCAGCGCAGGGGCGCATGTGCGGAAACTCGGTGTGTCCACCGGTTTCGAAAGCACTTGTTGCTGCCAACGTGCCGGAGCTGGCGGAAAGGAAGCTGGCGGCATGAGGTTAGTAGGGGTTTTTGGGGTTGTTGGGAAATTCTCTTTCGAAGAACTCATTCGAGTATTTTTCTCTGGCGTTGGCGACTTGGTTCCCCAGCTCTGTATGTCGATTGGAGAATACCGACACGAACTCAGGTTTGTAGTTTTTCAGAGTGGTGAACATTTCACTGAAACTGAGTATCATGACGTGAAAATAGAATACTCCTTCTGCCTCAACCTCCGAAAAATCATTTTTCGTTTGATCATGCTGTCCGATGATTTGAGGTTGGGTGCAGGTTCTCAGGACTTTCAACAAGCTCTCGCTCGCCATTGCATCTATTGGGTGCATCAGCGGGACAATTTTCTCAAACTCATTTGCTTCAAGTTCATTCGCAATCCGCGTCATTCGATGTTTGAAGACTGCGCTTTTTTCACGAAAGTATTCGTCATTTTTGTTGGCTTGGAACAAAATATCCTCCGCGTGCTTCCAGACGATATTGACCTTCAGAAGAACAGAACGTGCGCGAGCATCAAAGATACGCTTCGCCTCGTTCTGTGCCCTGTGGGCGACTTCCTCATTCTTTTTTATCTGAAGAAGCAAAACGAAGATGGTAGCACCCGCCGCGCCTGCGGCTATCCATCCACTGAGCGCGCCTACCCAATCGACAATTTCAACTCCATCCCAATACACAACGACCACCCATTTGCAGTAGGCGAAAATCGCAAAAGTGACGATGAACAGCCATATTGGAAGCGTCTGGACTGCAGTTTTCGCAATTGGTTTCATGCTTTTGCCCATAGCACGGCCCGGTTGCAGATGGGAGTCCGGGCATGACGGAGCGGCGATACACGGAAGCTGAAAAGGAACGGGTCAAGCGCGACAATCCGATTTCAACCGTCATCGGAAAATACGTCACTTGGGACCGCGCAAAGACCAATCCGGGGGCCGGTGACTTCTGGGCCTGCTGCCCGTTCCATGCAGAGGCAACGCCGTCGTTTCACTGCGTCGACAAGTTGGACATGTTCAAGTGTTTCGGCTGCGGTGCGCAAGGTGATCAGATTTCATTCTTGCAGGAACATCTTCAGATGACATTTCCGCAGGCCATGGAGCAGCTTGGCGGTAATGCCGAGGCCGAACCGCTGAGCGCGGAGCAAATTGAAGCTGACAAGCGCAAGGCGGAAAAGAAGCGGAGAGAGCAGGAGGCATTCGCCGAAAAGCTGCGGCGAGAAGAAATCCGAAAGGCAAAAAAATATTGGGATTGGGGTGGTCGTGTTTCCGGCACCGAGGGGCTTGAATACCTGCGCGGGCGCGGGTTGATGCCGCTCAAGTTTCCACTGCCATTGCGGTTTCATCCGCATTTCAAGTATTGGCATCCGAAACCAGTGCCGGGGTCAAAGAAAAAGGAATACATCGCCCTCTTTTCCGGTCCTGTCATGATGGCAGAAATCACCGGTTCCAATGGCGAGTTTCTCGGACTTCACGTGACGTACATCGATCCGATGCATCCTGGTCGCAAGATCCAGATTGAGGACCCTTTTGCCGAACCTCGGGAAGATGGGAAGTCGGTACTGATTGTTCCGAAAAAGATCCGCGGCTCCAAACGCAATGCGTCGATCAAATTATGGCAACCGGAGGGTTTCACCCGGCTTGTGGTCGGCGAAGGATGGGAGACAACAGTCTCTGTCATGCTTGCCGAGTTCGGTACGCCGCAGTTTGATCGGAGCGCCTATTGGACATCGATCGACCTGCAATCCATGGGTGGCAAGGCGGTCAAAACCGTGGCGCATCCAGAGCTTAAGAACAAAACGGGAAAACCGATGCGCATACCGGGGCCAGAACCAGAAATGGACGATGAAAAGGCGCTGACTATTCCCGACCAGGTGACAGAAGTTCTGCGCCTCGGCGACGGAGACAGCGACAGATTTACCGCTGAACAGGTGATGGCCCGGTCAAATGCCCGTTGGGACAAACCCGGCCGCCGCCAAGCGACCGCATGGGCACCTGAAGGCAAGGATTTCAACGACCTCGCGCAGGAGGCAATGTGACCGAGAAAAAGCAAAAGGACTCCGGCGAGAAACCGGACGTTCATGCCCAACTGCTGGCCGAACTTGCTGCCAAGCAATCGACGGAAACCGAGGCCGAGGGAGAACAGGGCCAAAGGGGTGAAACGCCTTCCGCTGAACCTGCAAAAGCTTCGAAAAAAGGGTTTGAGGAAATCCGCGACATTATCGAGGGTGCTCAACAGGCACGTGTTGCGGCTGATGCCGAGGACTATCTGGAAGAGGGTGAGGCCGAAGACGATAACGACACCGGCTCCAGCGCGCCCGTGCCGCAGACATGGGGCTATTCGCTGGAAAAGATGAACAAGGAATGGGCGCTCGTGCTGATCGGTTCAAAGGTTGCCATGGTGCGCGAGCAGCCGCACGCAAAAGAGGAAGACCGTGTCCGCGTTGTCCAGGTCGACTCGTTCCACAAGCTTTACAACAACCGCCCGACGCAGGTTATGGGGGCTGATCTCAAGATCAAGACAATCTCTTGGTCGAAATGTTGGGAAAGCGAACGCCATCGCCGCCAGTTCGACGGAATTGAGTTCTTTCCAAATCCTGACGATGAAAAAGGCACGAAGGGTTATTTGAACCTTTGGCAGGGGTTTTCATATCAGCCGGATCCAAAAGCGGGCAAATGGGCAATT
>NZ_JAILWL010000343.1 GCF_025698965.1 Roseibium sp. | reverse complement strand
GTTAGGCTGAATGTTACGGTGCTCCACCAGCCATGGAAGTAATGGTCGTGGGTGCAGACATCGGCCAGAGTGTAGGTGATTTCCGACCCGATGATGAAGGCGCGGCGTTGCAGCTCTGCGCTCGCTCCAACTTCCTGCGCAATTGCCAGGACGGCCGGAACGATGACCGCGGAACCATGCATGATGCCTGTATAGGAAGTATCGTCGATATCCCAGACATGCGCTGCCATGCCGTTGACAAGCGACGCGGTTTCGACATCGCAGGTGCCACCGGTCGCCAGCGTTGCAGGGCCGGGATGTTTGGGCATGGCGGCATGAACGCGTCGTGTCGCGTCATGAGCACCGCCGGCTATAATTGCCCCGATCGTATCGAGCAGCGCGCGATCGGCCACTTCGCTCACCTCATCCGGAAACGAAGTACGGGAAACTGCAAACTGCGCAAAACGTCGGGCAATCGGTGGGGTCATGCGACCTCCAGCGTTTCGACACCATGAGGCAGTGCATTTTCATAAAGGGCTTCCCAGACGGATGAAGCCCATGTGCCGGGGACAAGAATGTCAAACCGGTCTGAGTTCAGACAATGGATCAGGACGCCGACGTGATGGATGCCCGTTTGAAAAAATTCTCCGGGTTTGAAGGCCATTGGAGTGACATCAATCGCAACCAGTTGTGACAGCAGATCGCGGCTGGAAGGTCCTTCCAGAGTAATGACAGACCTGGCATGACTAAGGTCGAGCTTCATCAACTCGGGCGCATTTTCCAGGTTTGGATCTGCGGTTTCAATCAGGATCCTGTCCGGAGCAATTCGCCATGCGGTGGCACCGTCTGCGTGTTGAGCAATACGGAAGGTGCCGCCGTCTTTCAGGCCAAGCGAAGAAAGGACTGGCTGGGCCGCGCTTTCGAAATCGTCCCAACCCGCGATCTGCCAGAGACCCGACAGGGCTCGCGTGCCCATCTTAAGTCCGGATTTCTCGCTGGCGCCATGATGGCCCGCAACACATTTCGATTTCAAAGGAGACAGGACTTCAGCCATTTTGACGTTCTCCTTCCGGATCAAAGAAATGAGGGGAGACGACCTTCGCGCGAAGGGTTTCGTTGCCGACGAAATTCACGACACGTATGGTCTCGCCGGCCCGGAACTTGCCGTTTTTCAATAGTCCAAGTGCAATGTTTTTGCCCAGAGCCGGCGAATAGGTGGTCGACGACACCCAGCCGTCTCCATGTCCTTTTGTTTCTCCGACGTTGGGGAACAGGATTGAACCAGCTTTGGCACCGGTTGCGCCCTCGATTTCGAGGCCGACCAGTATCGGCCGGGACGCCTCCTCAAGAACCGGACGTTTGCACAGGATGGATCCAACAAATGGTTTTTTGCTCGACGCAAATCCTTCGAGCCCCAGATCTCTGAGGGTCGTGCGGCCTTCGATTTCAGGTCCTGCAATGTGCCCCTTTTCAATGCGAAGGGCTCCCATCGCTTCTGTTCCGTAGGGACGAAGTTCGAAAGGCGATCCGGCAGTGTAAAGCGTTTCCCAGACGTGGCGGCCGTAGCCTGCTGGAATGTAAACCTCATAAGCCAGTTCACCTGAATAGGACATCCTGTGAATGCGCACGCCCACACCGCCGATCTCCGCGTGAGTGAAATGGTTGTTGGGCACCGTTTCCCGGCTGAGATCGGTACCTGTGACCTCCGTCAGTAAAGCTCTGGATTTCGGACCGGCAACCGCAATGGCGGCCCATTGGTCGGTCACTGTGGTGACGTGGACTTTGAGATCCTTCCAGGCGGTCTGGAGCAGGTGCTCGGCGAACGCCAGCACTTTTGCGGCATTGGCGGTTGTCGTCGACATGAAGTAGTCGTTTTCGCCAAGCCGGGCGGTTGCCCCGTCATCCATGACGAACCCGTCTTCCCGCAGCATCGCACCGTATCTCAATCGGCCCACAGCGAGCGTTTTCCAGCCGTTGACATAGATGCGGTTCAGAAATTCCGCAGCATCGGGGCCTTGAACGGCGATCTTGCCAAGTGTGGACACGTCGATCATGCCGACATGTTCGCGGACGTGAGCAGCTTCCCGGACATAGGCATCCTGAAGGCCTTCACCGGTTTGCGGGTAGTACCACGGACGCATCCAGGCTCCGGCTTCGGTCATCAGTGCGCCGTTTTCTTGGTGCCACTGGTGGATCGGCGAAAGACGCGTCGGTCTGAAATGTCGACCATGCTCCTGTCCGACAATGCTTCCCATCGAAACTGGCGTAAACGGCGGACGGAATGTTGTCGTGCCGACTTCAGGAATGCTCTGTCTCCGCAACTCGGCCATGCGGGCGAGGGCGTTTACATTCGACAACTTGCCCTGGTCTGTCGCCATTCCGGTTGTTGTGTATCGTTTCAGATGCTCGACGGAAATGTATCCCTCAAGATGAGCCTGATCGACGTCGCTGATCTTCACGTCATGCTGGAAATCGACAAAAGCTTTGCCTTGAGGAGATCCATTCGTATTGAAAACAGCCCATACAGGGGACATGCCCTGTTGCCAGAACGGACCGGTAGTAAAAGCTTCCGGGCAGAGGCCGATGTCGCCATCCGCACCGGTTTCCCCGGCCGATTGTGTACCCAGTGCAAAGCCCTGACTGATGACATCTTCCAGGTCTGAAGCGGCGTTTGAGATGCCAGCGGATCTCAATGTGTGCCCGTCGTCCTGCAACGGTACGAAACAGGCGCCTTCTTCCTTGTAGACAGGTTTCTGGAAGCGTTGGGACCAAAGATGAACTGCTGGTGCCCAGCCACCCGATACGGCAATCAGGTCCGCCTTGAGTGTTTTTCCGTTGCCTGTGGCTCTGCCGGAACTGTCAACAGGAACGACTTCGGCCGCTGCAACCTTCCTGCCGCCCTTGGCTTCCAGAACACCATGGCCAACCAGAACCGTTGCGCCCGCATCGGTCGCAATCTGCTGAACGCAAGCCGAGACCTGCGCCCGCAAGTCGGCAACTGTGACGGTCGCACCTGAGCGCGCAAGATCAGCCGCGACAGAATAGGCGCTGTTGTTATTCGTCGTCACGATGACGTTCTGGCCGGCAAGCACGGCAAACCGGTTGAGATAGGTGCGGGCTGAACCAGCCAGCATGACACCGGGCTTGTCATTGCTGCCAAAAACCAATGGCCGCTCGATTGCACCGGTCGCCATGACGGCGCGCCTCGCATGCACCAGCCAGTAACGTTGCCGAACCTGATGGTTTTCCGGCGCTTTCACATGATCGCAGACACGCTCTATGAGCCCATAGGTGTCGCCGTCATACGCACCGAATGCCGTCGTTCTGATCAGGATACGGACATTGTCCATATTCTCCAGTTCGGTTCTGACTTTGGTGAGCCACTGATCGCTTTCGCTTTCTGCCGGATCGGAGAGGATGGCACCGCCAAGTTCAAAATCCTGCTCGACCAGGATGACCTGTGCGCCCGCGCGGCCCGCTGCCAGGGCTGCCGAAAGGCCGGCCGCACCGCCACCAATGACCAGAACGTCACAAAATGCGTTGCGCTTTTCGTATGAATCCGGGTCTGCCAGGTATTTTGCCCGTCCCATACCGGCAGCTCTTCGGATGAAGGTTTCGCACATCATCCAGAATTTGGTAGAATGTTTGAACGGCCCGACAAAAGTCTTGTAGTAGAAGCCTGCGCTCAGGAACGGGCTGAACCAGTTGTTCACCGCACCCACGTCAAAGGTCAGGCTCGGCCAGGCATTTTGTGCGGTTGCGGTCAGCCCGTCAAAGGCTTCGGCTGTCGTTGCACGCACATTGGGTTCGTGCCGGTCGTCCTCGCGCAGATGCACAAGCGCGCCGGGTTCTTCCACGCCCGCGGAATAAATACCCCTGGGTCTGTGATACTTGAAACTCCGTCCGGCAAGAGAAACGCCCGCGGCCAGCATTGCCGAGGCAAGCGTATCTCCTTGAAACGCGGGGAGTTTATCACCCTCGAAACTAACGTTGAGAGGTTTGCTGCGGTCAATGCGGCCACCTTTTTGAAGACGCCTCATTCGGTGACCTCCCGTGCCAGCTCGCACGCGCCGATTTCATGTGTAAGCGTGTTTCGCTCAAGAACGAGCCACTGACGGCAGCCTTGCACGTGGTGCCAATATTCCTTGTGCCAACCACGTGGATTGGTTCGGTTGAAAACATAATCCAGCCAGGGCTTCATTTCATTTTCGTCCATCGCCGGACGACTTACCGTCGCGTCTGCGCCGTAGGTAAATTCCGTTTCGTTGCGAAGCCCGCAGACCGGGCAGTTGATCCTGATCACGTTGGTGCCTCAGTGTGCGTTCGTTTGCGGGCCTACGCCCTTTTCATCGATTTGATATCCGCGCTCGAAGCGGTCGAGTGTGAACTCGGCATTGTCTTCATGCGGTTCATCCTTGGCGATCGTCCATGCAAAACACCATCCGGACGCAGGCGTTGCCTTGAAGCCACCGTAGTTCCAGCCGCCATTCAGATAGAGACCCTCCACCGGTGTTCGGGTGATGAAAGGGGAACCATCCATGGACATGTCCATTACGCCGGCCCAATGGCGCAGCAATTTCAGTCGGGAGACGCAGGGCATCAGGGCTTTGGCACTCGCCAGTGTGTGTTCGACAACAGGCAGGCCACCTCGCTGGGCGTAGGAATTGTACATGTCCAGGTCGCCTCCCAGCACCAACCCGCCCTTGTCGGACTGGCTGACGTAGAAATGGGCAGCACCAAATGAAATGACCGTGTCGACCAGTGGCTTGTAAGGCTCTGTCACAAAGGCCTGCAGGCAATGAGTTTCAATCGGCAGACGAAGACCGGCCATCTGGGTCAGATGACCGCTATGGCCCGCCACGCAAAGAGCCACCTTTCCCGCGCGGATATCACCTCGGTTCGTTTGGACCCCGACGATCTTTCCACCGTCAAAAAGATATCCTGTCACTTCCCGCCGTTGCAGGATGTCGACGCCGTGCCTGTCGGCGCCACGGGCAAATCCCCAGGCCACCGCATCATGACGCGCCGTGCCCGCGCGGCTCTGGTAGATTGCGCCGTGGATCGGAAACCGTGCTTTTTCTGAATAGTCCAGATAAGGCAGGCGACGTTGAACTTCCGCGCGGTCGAACAGTTCCGCGTCGATGCCATTGGCCCGCATGATGTTGCCGCGCCGGCGCGCCGCGTCCATCTGACCGGGCGAGTGGCACAGATTGTACTGGCCACGCTGTGAGATCATTACATTGTAATTGAGATCCTGGCTCAGGTTCTCCCAGAGCTGCATGGAACGCTCATAGAACATCGTGTTGCCGGGCATCATGTAGTTCGATCGAACGATTGTGGTGTTTCGACCGGTATTGCCACCGCCCAGCCAGCCTTTTTCAACGATGGCGACATTGGTGATGCCGTGCTCTTTGGCCAGATAATAGGCTGTTGCCAGGCCATGTCCGCCGCCGCCGACAATTACGACATCGTAGTAGGGTTTGGGGTCGGGATCGCGCCAGGCTCGCCCCCAGGTTCTGTTACCTGAGAGTGCGTGCCGAAAAACGGATAGGGCGGAATAGCGTGTCATCTTCTGCCGTTTTGTTTTTGAATTTTGCTTAGAATGCTGCATTTGATACTTTTTGCAAGAAAAAATATCAAATGGTCGATTTTTGTTGGCTTGCAGGCTTGTTTCGAACGAAAAAATATCGTTTGCTGCAAAAAAATACCGGAGACTAGCCTCGTGAATCTGACGCAGACACTGCGAAATGCACTACCCGACCTCCCTAAGAAACTTGCTATTGCCGCGCGCTACGCGATGGATCACCCGGATCGCATGGCGCTCGATTCCATGCGGGGTACGGCTGCGGCCGTCGGTGTCACGTCGACGACCATGCTGCGACTGGCCCGCCAGCTCGGCTTCGACAGTTATGAAGACTTCAGGGCCGGGTTCCAGAATGAATTGCTTCAGGGCGGGTTCGGAGCGCGGGCAGGGGCTTTGCTGCAGGGAGTTTCCGAAGGTGGTGAAGAAACGAATGCGGATAAGATACTGCTGGCGGCGGAGGAGAACATTCGTTTGGTGCGTGCAGGCCTGACGCCTGAGGACCTGGACAGGCTCGCCGATCTGATGCGGCGCGCACCCAATGTATTTCTCGTCGGGTCCGGGTCGCTGTTCTGGCTGGCGTCGATGATGAAGAACACCGGCAGTCTTGTGCTTTCAAATCTTAGACTGGTCGGTGCGGAATATGCTGTTGCCGCAGAGCCGATGGGCGTTCTTCAGGAAGACGATATTGTCATCTGCTTCGGCCTCAATCCGATTGCGCAACGCACTGTGGAGGCAATGAAATACGCCCGGCGGCACGGAGCCTTCACGGTTGCTATCACCGATAGGCCTAGCTCTCCGATCGCCGAGGATGCGGATTTCACCCTTTGTGCCGACGCTCAAAGTCCCCACTACTATCCCTCCGTCGTGGCAATGGTTGCCCTGGTGGAAGTGCTTCTCGCGTCCATTGTCATGGATGGTGATGGCAGCGAAATCGCCCGGGTCGAGGAATTCGAACGCCTGCGCAAACGAAGCAGCGCCTACTTGGAGTATTGATTCATCGTCTCGGTTGTTGGCATCGTGCCAGTGGACTTCAGTGACGACGCATCAGACGTCTGATGGCGGTCCCGTGAGCTGTGGTTCAACCGGAACACGGTCTTGGGGAGGTGTTTCACCATTCAGGTGAGGGCCATAAAAAAATGGTGCAGAGCGTAACCAACGCCTGCACCACCGCGACAAGTTGCGGAAATGTCGCTAAGTTTGAATTCGCCGCCTCTAAAAAGTCAGCTTGTAGAAGGCGGAAACTGCTTGCGTCATGCTGTCTGCGCCGACGCCTGTCTGGGCCTGTAGCGACAGAGTACCGTTTGATCCCACCTGCTGCTCGTACCCGACCTTCAATTCGCCGAATGTGTCGGAGCGGGCAACATCGGAAACCAGGCTTGCGCCGCTTCCAAAGACGGAGATGTCGACTGCCGACGGGCCGTTAAGATCACGGTGGACAGCGGCCGCGGAGGCCGTGAACACGCCGTGACCCAACTTGGCCGCCAGTATCGCGCCAATGTTGATTTCCGAGAAAGTCACATCGCGGCCACCGACAGTGGCATTGGCGCTGGATCCGGTTTCCGTATAGCTGTCATAGCGTTGATACCCAAGTCT
>NZ_JAILWL010000342.1 GCF_025698965.1 Roseibium sp. | reverse complement strand
AACAGGCCTTCCAGCTCGGGCCCGGCTTCAGGATTATCAGTCAGATCTTTCAGGAACAAAGCGGCCCGATCGACATCAGGCGCTGGTGGGACGATGGCAATGCGGTCCAGCAAAGCTCCTCGGACGCCGTTACTCCCCGACGGGCTTTTCTGACCGTCCCGTTGATCCGCCTTCTGCATTCCCGCTCCCGCTGTTTGCCGGCACCACCGGTGCCAGATCTATCCGGGCGCAAAGACCCGGGCTTCCATTTTTGAAGCGCAAGTCTCCTCCATGCAAGCGGGCAACGGCTTTGACAAGACTCAATCCCAAGCCTGTTCCAGGTTCCGACCGGCTTTCTTCCAGCCGGACGAAGCGATCCATGACCCTGTCCATATCCTTTTCCGGAATTCCCGGACCATTGTCCGTCACCGAAAGGATCACACGGTCGTCGTCTTCTTTTCCGGAAAGGCGGATCAAAATTCCCCCCTCCTCCGGTCTGCCGTATTTCAAAGCGTTTTCAATCAGATTGACCATGACCTGGCTCACCAGATCCCGATTGCACTCGGCCTTGAGATCTGCAGGAATGTCCACTTCCAGCTTGCCGCCCTCATCTTCGACAAGCGGCTCGTACAGTTCCGCCACTTCGGCAACCAGCTTGTTGAGATCCGTCGGCTTGATGGATGATCCCGGCGCCATCGATTCTATTCGGGCGATGCGCAATAGCGCATTGAAAATGCGAAGCAGATGGTCGGTTTCATCAAGTGTCGCTTCAAGCGCACCACGATAACCCGCCTCGCCCTTGGCTTCACGAAGGGCAATCTCGATCCGGGTCTGCAATCGGGTCAGAGGTGTCTTCAGATCGTGCGCAATGTTGTCGGTGACGTCCTTCATCGACTGCATCAGCAGCTCGATCCGATCCAGCATCGTGTTGAGATTAACCGCCAGACGGTCGAACTCGTCGTCATTGCCTGCGATGGTCAAACGTTCGGACAGGTCACCATTCATGATCATGCGGCTGGTTGCCGAGATGTCGTCGATGCGTTTCATCACGCGGCGGCTGACAAACAGCCAAGTGATGGCCGCCATGACCACCACGACTACGAGCCAGAGCCTCAGCGCATTGCCTAAAAGAGTGGAAAATCGCAGCTGATCGCCAAGATCCCTGCCGACGAGCAATCTGAAACCGCCACGCAACTCAAACGTACGCACCATGGCCTGACGCTCGATGTCTTCCGATTCCTGGCCCAGCTGGGTGTAGCGAACTCTCCTCAGGCCCCCATCGGCCTCTTCCAGGACGATGGTTGGCAGCCGGGCGATGTTGCCGACGAGCGCGTTTCCGGAAAAATCAGTGAGAAGGTACAGACTGGCGTCCGGATGGCGCGACCTGCGGTCAATCGCCTGGACCAGATCGCGGACACCACCGCGAACATATACATCCGAAAGCCCCTTCAGTTCGGAATCGACAGCCTGAACAACCTGTTCGGACATCAGGTGATCTGTGTTTTCCGCGACATAGACGAGCAGTATTCCGGACATCACCGTAAAGACGGCGATATAGAGCAACGACAGCTTGAAAGCGGTCGTTCTTGTAAATCTAGTGAGCCGCGTCACGGATCGTATATCCGGCACCCCGGATGGTGTGCAGGAGCGGTGTATCAAAACCCTTGTCGATTTTGCCGCGCAAGCGGGAAATGTGGACATCGATCACGTTGGTCTGAGGATCGAAATGATACTCCCAGACGTTTTCCAGGAGCATCGTCCGGGTCACAACCTGCCCGGCATGCTGCATCAGATACTCCAGCAGACGGAATTCACGTGGTTGCAGGGGTATCTCTGTGTCGCCGCGTCGGCAGGAATGCGCCATGCGGTCCAGTGTCAGATCACCGACTGTATAGGTCGTTTCCACCTGACTTGCGGATTGCGGACGACGCGCTAGAGCCTCTACCCGTGCCTGCAGTTCTGTAAATGCAAATGGTTTAGGCAGATAATCGTCTCCGCCCGCTTTGAGACCTTTGACGCGGTCGTCAACCTGACCAAGTGCCGACAGAATGAGAACGGGAGTGTGATTACCGTCGCGACGCAGCTCCTTGATGATCGAAAGACCATCCATTTTGGGAAGCATGCGGTCGACAATCAGGATGTCATAGCTGCTGTCCAGAGCCATCTGCAGTCCGGTCTGTCCGTCTGCAGCATGATCAGCCGTGTGACCGAATTCGCTCAGTCCCTTTACGAGGTAGCTCGCTGCCTCAGGGTCGTCTTCAATAACAAGAATTCGCAACATGCCATCCTTTGTACTCTGAGATTCGCCAAAAGGAAATGGCTGGCGGCGGCGATGGATGTGAGGCGCCGCCGCCAGACTGTCAGGGTTCATCTCCATAACCCTGGGACAAGGCCAGCCCGTCGGGGTTGGGGGCAGAGGGCAGGCCAGCCTTGTCACTCAGGTTCCAGCTCGGGCAGAACCGGCTCCTGATCAAGCGAGGTTCATGGGCAAAGCCACGAACCGAACGTTGTTGTTGCTCTCGACGCGCATCAGAACAGCTTTGCGGCCGTCATCTTCAGCTTTATCGAGCGCTTTGAGGACATCAGCCGGGCTGTTCACCTTCATACCGGCGACTTCCAGGATAACGTCGCCTGTGTTCAGGCGCTTTTCGGCGGCAGGACCGTCCGGCGCAATGTCGGCAATCACGACGCCCTCACCTTCGAGACCCGCTTCGGCCTTGGTGGTCAGAACCAGTCCAAGATCGTCCAGGGACGTTTTGGTGTCGTCCACCTGCGGCGCAGCGTCAGCGACCTGCTCCTGCAAGCGACCAAGGGTCACACTGATGTCCTGTTCCTCACCATCACGCCAGATAGTGACGTCAATGGAGGTGTCCGGATCATATGCAGCGACAATCCTGGAGAGGTCACGCGGACCTTCCACGCTGGTTCCGTCGACTGCCAGGATGGTGTCGCCCGAGCGCAGGCCAGCCTTCTCGGCCGGGCTGTTTTCCTGCGCTTCCGCGACAAGTGCGCCGCGGGCCTCATTCAGGCCAAGGCTCTCCGCGATGTCATCGGTGACGTTCTGAATTTGAACGCCAAGCCAACCGCGGACAACTGTTCCGTCATCCTTGAGCTCCATGATGACATCTTGCGCGGTCGAAGCGGGGATCGCGAAGGCGATACCGACATTGCCGCCTGACGGCGAGAAGATCGCCGCATTCACACCAATCACTTCACCCTTCATGTTGAAGGCCGGACCACCGGAGTTACCACGGTTGACGGGCGCATCGATCTGGATGAAGTCATCGTATGGGCCGGCGCCGATATCTCGACCACGAGCAGAAACGATGCCTGCGGTTACAGAACCGCCAAGTCCGAACGGATTGCCGATCGCGACGGTCCATTCACCTACCTCGGGTGCTTCGCTCGCGAAATCGACATAAGTGAAATCCTCATTGCTCTCGACCTTCAACAGCGCAAGATCGGTCCGCTTGTCCGCGCCGATAAGCGTGGCGTCATACTCATCACCGTTCTGGTCGATCACGGTGAACTCGGTTCCCCGGTCAATCACGTGATGGTTGGTTACAACAAATCCATCCTTGGAAATGAAGAAACCTGAACCCTGGGACAGGCCGTACTGACGTGGTGCGCGCCGCTGCTGCTGTCCTTCCTCACCACCACGGCCGCCAAAATCACGGAAGAAACGCTCAAACGGGTGCCCCTCCGGCAGCCCTTTAAAGAACTCCTGGAAGTTTTCACCGCCACCGTTACCGCCATTGAAGTTCATCATACGAGGTTCGGCGGCCTGCTTGACCTGAACGCTGACCACTGCCGGGCTGACCGTCTTCACAACATCAGAAAAATCAGAAGGTGCGGCAGCATCAACGCGAACCGGTGCGGCCTGGGCCATTTGATTTGGGACAACGGTTTGCGCGGTCAAAAGACCTGCAGTGCCGAGCGCAACTACTCCAGCCAGCAATTTGGCACGGCGGGACCGCAATGGAGAAACTGACCGACGGTTTTGCATATTTTCTTCCTTTATAACTTTATCTCGCATGCCGTTTTCAAGAACGCTCGTCACGGGTAAACACGCACAGGGAGTCGCGCTCTAAGCTCGGTAATGAAAATAGGTAAGCGTCCCTTACGAGCGCCTGTCGGGAGCATTACGATTTTGTAAGGTTGGGATATTTGAAGCTATGCGATTGCAGCTACGTCTCAGCTGCTCACAGCAACGTTCTGCTGCTATCGAGATAGTTCTCTAACTAATTGAATTACCTTTTTAAATTCGCCAATTGAATTGGCCGCCCGGTCACATTCAAGTGTCTGGAAATACAATCGGTTCACTGCCGGCATGCCACTTTTGCCATTTGGGCATGACATTTAAAAACCTGTCGGATGTTTCAAACATGACCAGCCAGGCTTTCAGAGCGGTCCACTCCTCACCGTCAAACCAGTCTCGATTCGCGTTAGCAAACTGGCGGACAAAGGGCAGGATCGCGTAGTCCGCAAGCGAAGCGCGCCGGCCAAATAGCCAGGGCCGTTTTTGAAGCATTATATCCAGCTTCCGAAGAAAGGCGGAGGCAGAAGCGCGTTCGAGTTCGCGATCTGTGTCCTTGTAGCGCGTGTCGTATTTGTAGCGATCGAGATGCTGTTTGAACGGACCGTCACATTCATCGATCAACGCAAACATCTCCTCGGCACTTCCCTCTTCCGGGCTGAGCCAACCTTCTGGATCCGAATGCCGTAGCGCCCACACCATTATGTCCAGACTCTCGTCAAGGATCGTGTTTTCCACTTTCAGGCATGGAACCGTTGCCGTTGGAGAGGTTTCCAGAAACTCCGGCGCTTTGTCACGCAGGACCACTTCCCGAAGTGCTACCTGCTGGCCGCTGACGGCAATCGCCAGGCGCGCCCGAATGGCGTAGGGACAGCGACGAAAGGAATATAGGATCGGGAGGTCAGTCATGTGCGACGCATGGCGCAAAGTTGCCCTAAGGTCAACTAAATATCGGCGAACTCACAGTAATTCCAGAGAAATTTTTCATGGGTTGTAAAGGAAATTCAGAGAGACTTCTGGTGATAGGGTGCCACCATGACAGACTCGCTACTTCAACTTGCCAAGGACACTACTTCAGAAAAAAAGCATGAACTGGCTGAACACGTCAGCGGGTTGCTTGTCGCTCGCAAGGACGACTCCGGTTCTGATGAAACTCATCTGCTGAACAATATGCTTGAGGGTGTCTACGACTCCCTGGAACAGGGAGCGCGACAGCAGCTGTCGGAACGCCTTGCAGAGGTGCAGGCAACCTCATCCAATCTCGCAGCAGCCATGGCCTGTGACGACCTGCCCGTCGCCAGGCAGGTTCTGGAACGCTCACAGTCGCTTTCAGAAGAAAGCCTGCGCAAGATCGCCCAGACCAAGGACCAGGGGCATTTGCTTGCGATCGCCAATCGTGACCATGTCAGCAAGGACGTCGGGGCGCTGCTGGTCAAGCGTGGCTCCAAGGAGGTCAAACACACTCTCGCGGCCAATCTGGGCGCCGAATTGGAAATGCAAGAGTTTGAAGTCCTGGTCAAGGACATGCCCAAACAACTCGGAGACCGTATCCGGCACCTGCGCAAATCCAATGAAGAGCTACTGGAAGACCTTTTCCGGGACGACGGGGAGATTGCTGCCGGAGCCGAACTGGTCAAACGCCCGTCAAAAATCAGCCCGAAAGCCTGGCTGATGGGTATCAGGTTGGGCAAGACCACGCTCAACAAGGCAATCTATCAGCTGGCGTTGGAGCACAATCTATTGGATTGCGTTGCATTACTCGCTTTCTTTTCCGGCCTCGAAACGAAGTATGTGCACAATCTGATGGTGCGCTTCGATGCGACCGGAATTGCCACGGTCTGCCGTGCAACAGGCATTGAAGCGGTGGAATTCCAGGCGATTTGCAAGGAACGCTGCAAACACCTGAAATTTCCGGAAAGCACCGGCAGCAAGTGGCTCACCAACTATCACATGCTGGACGAAACCGACGCCCGCCGCCTGCTTTCCCTGATGAAAATCAAACTGAATTCGACGAAGCGGGAACGGGCAGCCTGAACTCGGCCGCAGACTTTCAGGTCAGTCTCCCCTTGCCAATTCGTTCACAGTCCGTCACCGCAAGAAAGCTGTTTTTGTGCAGAGCAGCAAATATCCGCAAATTTTCGAGAAACTATTGGTAATTATTCCAAATACTCTGTGACAAGAACTGTCAGCAATGCGGTTAAAACGCAGATTATCTCAATTTTTGACTGTGTTTTATCCACTTGTAAACTGTCTCGGGCTAAACTTTAAGTCGGATAAACGGATGGCCCATACATGATCGATGACATTCTTAGTCTCGCGAAAGACAGCACCCCTGAAAAGCGTCACCAACTGGTTGAACATGTCACCGAATTATTCGTGAACGGTGCGAACAGCTATCAAACCGAAGAAATTACTCTGTTCAATACGGTCCTGGAGAGCATGTTGCCGACCATGGAGCGGGAGCAGAAAAAGGAAGTTTCCGAACAACTTGCACCGATTGACAGCACATCGCACAAGGTCGCTCTGGCACTTGCCAAGGAAGAAATCGATATCGCACGCCCGATGCTGACATCTTCCAACGCACTCGAATCCGAAGACATCCTACAGCTTGCCAAAACAATGGGCCAGGGACACCTGCTGGCCATTTCAAAGCGTGAGCATCTGGAAAGCAACGTAACCGACATCCTCCTGGAGCGCGGCGAAAGTCCGGTGAAGCAATCGGTCGCGGCCAATTCAGGTGCCGAGTTTTCCGATTGGGGCTCCAGACTGCTCATCAAACTGGCGGAACGAGACGACAAGATCCGCGACGCCATGATGGAACGTGCCGATATTACCGAAGAAGAATACGAAAGACTGATCAGTCACATGCCGGAGCAGCAGCAAATCAAGATCCGGCAGATGCGCGCAGACAATGAAGCGCTGGTACAAGATCTCTTCCACAAGGCCAGCAAGGTCGTCGCAAGCTCCAAGCTGGAGCGAAAAGCGACACGGATCAACGCCAAGGTGACCTTGAAGGAAATCCGCGCCGGTCAACGGTCTCTCAGCAATGCCATTACGCAATTGTCGCTTTCGAACAACCTCTTCGACATTTGTTTCCTGCTTGCCGAGATGGCCGGTCTGGAGCAGAAATACGTGACCAATGTCATGGTAC
>NZ_JAILWL010000341.1 GCF_025698965.1 Roseibium sp. | reverse complement strand
CGATTGACCGGACTGTATCGACACCCTGTCATCAACGCTCTGAACGGTGATCGTGTCTGCCTTGAAACCGGTTGTACGCAACATCTGATCGAGGAGCTGCCGATCTTGCTTCAGCAATTCAGCCGTTTGCGCCTTGCTGGTAAGCAGTGTCACCTCGACGCTCTCTCCAACCATTCTCAGCGAGACCTTGACTGATCCGAGCTCGTGCGGCGTGAGCTGAATATCCAGAGTTTTCAAAACTGGTCCCTCGGCCCTTGTACTCAAGCCCGACTGTTGAACAGAATTACCGACCGCTGCTTCCTTCAAGTATGTCGCGACCTGATCACCAACCTGCTGCGCAGGTGACAGGCGCATGTTTGGTGCGAAATGGGTTTCCTGGCGAAGAACTTTAACGTTGCCGGCAGCTTCATCGGGCAGGTGCAATCCGCCTGCTGACCTTGCCGAAGGTGTGTCTCCTACAGTTTCTGGTTCAATGCCGAATTGAGCGAACAGAGATGAGGTCCCGGTATTTGTAACATTTGACAAATCAGCCTTTCCAAGAGGACCCGGTGTTTTGGCTGATTGATTGGACGAATCCGAAACCGATTGGTTCCGGGCATTTTCCGAGGACGCCCTGATGTCGTGTATACGCGCCTGAGCTCCAATGACCGGGTCAGCAGACAGGCGAGTGAAGGTCGCAGGAGCTTGAGCGGTAGAACCCCCTTTTTCGTTCTTGGGTCCAGGTTCAGTATCACCGAGAATTTCGCCTTTCTCACCTTGACCAAGAACGTTCCGAGACGCCTTGCGAAGTGCATCTGTCAAATTGCTGGTCGCGAACGCTACTGAACCATTTGAGCCTTCAGCGCTGCTTTCACCAATGGTGACTTCTGTTTGGAGTTTCTGCCCCACACCCTGCTCGGAACCATTTTGCGTCGTAGCTTTCGAGGTGTCCTTTTTTCCGTCTTCCGAAACGGGACCCTCGCCGTTTTTCATACCCTTGAGTACGGATTGAAATTTGGCAGCAGTATCGCAGGAAAGCGTATCTCCTGCCTCACCACTTCCACCGGCAGGCTTGCCGGATTTTGCTGGAACTTGAACCAAAGGATGCGTGTTCAGGCTCATTTTGGCTCTCCCAACTGTGTGAGTGACTTTTCGGTCCGGCGCAGAAGTTTTTCAGCGATTTCCATGTCCGGTGTGAGCCAGGGCCTTTCTGCAGGAGCATCCATATTGCTCGCGACATTGAATTCGCCGATCACATTTTCAGGTGGCTCCGGAAAATGACGAACAGAATTCAGAACCGTATAGACACCCTGGAGAAGGTCCAGGTCGTCTTGAGACAACATGTTCTTGTCGATTGACCAGAGCAGGTTCCGATTTTCCGTCATGGCGTCGGCATCAAGCCTTGTTGCTGCAAGGTAGATCTTCAGAAGTTCTCTTTCTTTCGTTCCTGCAACAGCCAGAACGAGAGCTTCGTCGGTGGATTTTCGAGCAACCTGCATATGCCCTGCCAAAAGAGCTGAACGAGCAAGCCTCAGGTAAAGCCCGCGCCTTGAATCGGCATCGAACTCGCGCAGCACGTCATCGAGCAGGCGGAACTTGTCCTCACTTTGTACAAAACCGAGCGTATCCAGCGCCACTGCGAACCGGCGGCGGAAATCGCCGGCGTATACGGAGCTTCTGAACCTGCGCAAATACCGGATACTTAGGACGCGGAACCGCTCAACATCCGCCATCATACCGGCAACAAAAACTTCCCTGCGAAGAGCAGCTTCCTCAACAAGCGTTCCAGGCATCAGCAAACTGGCGACCTGAAGCAATTCCATAGCCTTGACCGGGTCCTTGCGAATGAATGGAGCAGCCTTCACAAGGGCTACATGTCCTCCGAGGCTCGCCGGTAACTCCAAAGGATCGATGTCAGCCAACAACTCCTGCATCTCATCCTCGCGGCCTTCGACATAGGCAAGCGAAGCTTCCATCAGTTTCTTGTCGACGGACGGCAAAGGTTCCAGTGAGAGGAGGTGCTTCATCACCTTGGGGTGTCCGCCGCTGAGGAGATGAACAACAGCTGCCCGCGCGTTGCGCGGATCCTGCCAGGTCTCGACAGGAAGTTCGACAAAAGTCCGGTCCATCTTCGCCAGCAGTTTCCGTTGCGCCTGCATGGCATGGGTATTGCCCTTTGCAATCTGCTCCTGAAGCGCCTGAAGAGACCTGATCATTTCAATCGGAAAATGATCTGCATCGGTTCCGGACTGTTCCTGAGCGCCCCCCGCCGTACTCCATAACAAAACGAGAATTGCAGCCGGTATCAGTCCGAAGTTTCTTGGTATCCAATCGGAAAGGACAGCCATCATTGCCCTCCTTCCAGAAGATAGATTTCAATCCGTCGATTACCTGCTGCAAATGGATCGTCAGGGTCTTTAAGATGCCGATCGGCGTAGCCTTCTACCCTGTCGAAACGTTCCTTTGAGACACCGCCACGCGTGAGCATGTAAAGAGCCATATGCGCTCTGGCGGAGGACAGACGCCAATTGTCGTAGGTCTTGCTGCGGAAAGGACGCGCGTCCGTATGTCCCTTGATGACGATCTGGCCGGTTGTGCCGGTAATCACCTCACCGATCCGCTTGAGCAACTTGACCAGTTCCGGACGCGGTTCTGCCGAACCGATGGCAAACATGCCGAAATTCTGGTCGTCGGTAAGGCTGATCAAAGTGCCTTCGCTCTCGCGCGTCACCTTGATCTGACTGGCTGTTGCCTCAAGAACGGTTCCCCTGGTTCCCGTCAGAACTTCAGAAAGTTTGGTAACGATGGTTTGCGCTGCTGTCTTTGATGAATCGGAAACGGCACGGGCTTGCCTTCCGTCATCTGCCGGCTGCGCAACAACATTTGCGGCCTTTCCGGCAAACCGGCCCATAACGTGCGCAACCACGGGGTCCAATTCGCCATTGCCACCAAAGGGTTTCCCTTCCCTGGACTTGTCGAATTCATAAGAGGTTCCCCCCGAACCGACCAAAGGTTCGACAGCTTCCGAAACGTCGACAGTCCCCTTGGTGTCTTCACGAAGTTCACCGGCTATGGTTGCACGATTGTCCTCAGAGGGTGCCCCCCAGGCAAACTCGCCTTCCAGATCCAGATTACTGGGCCCCGATCCTTCCCCCTCTCCCATCGGCTCCTTGAATGGTTCCGGGTTGACACCTTCTACGCCACGACCAGGGCGAAACTGCCAAAACATGGGATCGAACGGATCACGATAGGCCTGGCCGCCTTGTGTGCCCTCATTCTTTTGCAGACCGGTACCAATGCCTCGCGGGCTATCCTCATCAGATTTTTCGACCCGAATTTTTTCAGACAGCGTATCGAGCACCGCGTAGGGATCGGAAAACAGGATTGATTCAGAATGAATCTGGGTAAATTGTCCGGATGCCGGGACCGCTCCCTGTTCCGGTTTCTCTTCGGCTTCCTCAATCTTGTGACCCGTTTCCAATCCCTGTCCAAAATTTTCATCCTGATCTACGGGAGCTTCTGAACCGCCAAGTTTTCCCATGAAGAGCTTTGTGCCGTTTTCATTGGTATCGCCATTGATCTGAGGATCGTTCAAACCTTTTCGGTTCGGCGCTGTAGACGCGAGTTTGACCGGGTTGAAATACTGTGCGACGCCGCGACGAACGCTGTCGTCGGTTACATTGATCAGCCACATGACGAGGAAGAACGCCATCAAGGCGGTCATGAAGTCCGCATAGGCTATCTTCCACACACCGTGCGTAGGTTCGGCATCTTCCCAGCTGTTCTTGCGCCGGACAATGACAATTTCATTCGGGACACCATCCAACATCAATCTGCCTCCCGATGCAGGTCTTCCAGCTGCGCGAGCCATTGGCTCAACCTGGTTTCGATCGTGGTTTCATCAAGCAACGCGACCAGCTCCAGCTGTTCTGTGATCTCGGTGTCTATCCGATCCCGCAAGGCCGGAAGATGTTCCAACACCTGCTCAATAAGGTTTTCAGGGCCACGCAGGCGTATCAGGACCTCATCTTTTTCTTGTGTTAACTGCCGAAGATTGCCTGCGAAGGCCGAGACAAGTTTTTCTGTTATTTGCTGTTCCAGGAATGGGTGAAGCAGCTTGGTCAGCGAATAAGAAATCCTTTGCTCCACAACATCGAGAAAGCGCTCTATAGATGCGCTGACATTCGCAGCTTCGCGCATTTCAAAACGGAGACGCTCTTCTTCAAGCAGCTTGAGATGCGTTTCACGTTCTCTTTCAAGTAGCGCCTCATAGTGCGCCCGCGTTCTTGCATCCCCCTCGGCGATCCCTCGCTCAAACTCGGCCTGAAGCCGGTCTTCTTCACTTGGTGTGGGAACCTGATCCTCATCCGGCTCAAGCACGTCCACCAGAGCCGGGTCAAAAGATGTCAGGGATTTGAACTTGGGGATCGAAAGTACCGGAATGTGAGAAGATGCTGATGTCGACATTAGACACGCTCCGATTCATAGAGCCATTGACGCAGGATTGCGGCGGACTGTTCCTCGTTGAATTCGAGCAGCGACTCCAGTTTCTTCAACGCAGACTGATTGCGCTTGCTGTTAAGGTCCTGAAGAAGATCGGAGTGGTCCGGCGGAACGAGAAAGCTCTGCTCGCCATCCATGGCTTCCGCTGGAATTTCCACCCCTTCCGGCAGCATGCCCAACTCAGCCATTTCAACCTGCGGCTTGGCAACCTGAGGCACCAAAGCGGCAACGGCGGGACGCAATCCGAACCAGATCACCAGCATCGAAACTGTCAGAATTGCGACGGCATTGATTATGTTGCCGGACTGGCGAAGCAGGTATTCTGAGATGCTGATCGGCGGGATCGGCGCCATCGCACGACCTCCGTCAACGAAGTCGACCACAGCCACTTTGACATGATCTCCCCGACTGTTCTCGACACCGGCCGAAGAGGCGACAAGAGCTTCAATTTCGATCAGTTGCTCGTCGATCTGTGCCTGGGTTGGATCACCACCGAGAGATTGCGCAAGTCGGGATTGATCAACAAGAACCGCTATCGAAAGTTTTGAAACTCGGTAGCCATCCTGAGACGTCTCGATCCGCTTGGAGGAAATCTCGTAGTTGACGGTCTCTTCACGGCGCTCGTTTTCTTCCGTCGAGCGCTCACCATTTTCTGCCGCGACGTCTTCCTCCGGCAGATTTTGTTCGACGGTTGTCGGAGCGGTCGTGCTTGAATTCTGCGCATTTTCATTTTCCCGAACCGTCCTGACCGATCGTTCAATTCGTGAGTCCGGATCAAAGATCGTTTCTGCAATCAGTTTCCGATCGGTGTTGAGTTCGGCGGCTACGCTGACCTGAAAATTTTCCAATCCGAGATAGGGTGTCAGTGTTTTGCGGATATTTTCCTGAATCCGGTTGCTGACGGCCGTTTCCAGGCTCGCCATCTGTCCGGCAGATGCCTTGGTCGGATCCTTACCCGCCGCGAGTATGCCGCCGGACGTATCCAGTACCGTCACCTGGTTGGCTTCCATTCCCGGCACACCAGCTGCCACCAGGTGGCGGATGGCGTCCGCGGTTCTCACATCATCGGGTACATCGGACCGGATCACGACGGAGGCGGACGGCGGTTGTTGATCGCGGCGAAAGGAACCTTTTTCCGGCAGGACGATATGAACCCGGGCGGCCCGAATTCCTTTCATCAGCTGGATAGTGCGGGCAAGTTCACCCTCAAGTGCACGCACTCTGGTGACTTCCTGCATGAACGAGGTCAAACCAAGAGACCCCAACTCGTCAAAGAGTTCGTATCCAGAATTCGCACCGCGTGGCAGTCCCTTCTCGGCAAGCAACATGCGAGCCTTTGCAGTCTGGGCATGACTGACCAGCACGGATGTTCCATCGGAACTGATATCGAACTGGATACCCGCATCCCGGAGCGCTGATCCGATGCGGGTCACGTCCTCACCGTCAAGTCCGGTGTAAAGAGCGGTCTGTTCTGGACGGCTCAGGTAATAGGCACCTGCCCCCACTGTCGCGATTGTCGCGAGCCCGACAAGAGCGAGCGCGATCAATCTGCGGACGCCCAGCTCCATCAGGTTTGCCCAAAGTTTTTCGGCGTGTTCACGGCCCGGCATGCCTAACCCCTTCATGCGCGTATCGTTTCATTTGAGCCACTATCGGGTTGGGAGCTTGTGTGAGCCTGTCATTCGCCGCATCGAACAAAAAAAGACCGCACCCCGAAAGGCGCGGTCTTCTCTTCCAAAAATCCGTACGGATTAACGGAACAGGGACAGAATGTTCTGGGAACCCTGGTTGGCGATCGACAGCGCCTGAATACCGAGCTGCTGCTGTGTCTGCAGAGCCTGGAGGCGGGTCGATTCTTTGTTCATGTCAGCGTCGACGAGCTGACCGACACCACGGTCGATGGCATCACGCAGAGCGGAAACGAAATCCTTCTGCAGATCCACACGGCTTTTCACGGATCCGAGCGTGGTTGCAGCATCGGTGATTTCACCAAGAGCCGTGTCCACACCAGTAATGACAGTATCCAGACCAGCAAGGTCGGCATCGGTCACGGCGGAGATATCAAGATCCGCAATGCCGTTACCGGTGATGTTGGTCAGGGCAGCAAAACCACGGTCCTGATCGAGGATACCCGATTGGTCAGCGGCGTCATAAAGTTCGGTACCGGTGGTGTCGATAGTGATCGTCTGAACTGTGATGGTACCACCTGCGCGGCTGAAGGAAGCCACGATGTCTTTGTTGGCGGAGTAACCAGCAGCACCGGAATCGACCGACAGCCAGTTTTCACCGTTAAAGACAGCCGAGTCAGCAGTGGACTTCAGCTGGTTCTGCAGCTCGTTGATGTCGGCCTGGATCTTGCCACGGTCGACACCAGGTGTCTTGGCGGCAACAACTTTGGCCTTGATTTCGTTCATGACATCAACAGTGCTGTCCATTGCAGTGTACATAACGTCGACAGTAGCAGCACCAAGGCCGAGAGAGTCTTCAACGGCGCCAAGTGCCATGTTGTCGGAACGCATGGTTGTTGCGATGGACCAGTAAGCTGCGTTGTCTTCCGCGCCGGAAACACGATAACCGGTCGAGATACGGTTTTGCGTCTCAGCCAGGTTATTGTTTGTGCTCCGCAGGGTCTGCAGAGCGGTCATTGCGGAAGCGTTGGTCATCAAGCTAGACATGATATGTCCCTTTCAATGTTTCAGTAGGTACTGGAATTGGT
>NZ_JAILWL010000340.1 GCF_025698965.1 Roseibium sp. | reverse complement strand
TTTCTGGAATTAAGGTCAAAAAACCTTGTCGCCAGCGACGTTGCCGCCGTCGATGAGCGCGGTTATACGCACACCAATAACAACCGTCAACACATGAAATGCATTTTTTTAAGAAAAATATCAGCTGCCCCCAGGCAGTGGATATTAACCTTTTGTTAGCTAATTCAAACCGGCTTCGGCCTGGTCACCTGAAGCTGACGTTCGTCTCATTTCTCAACGCACTGCGAACGAGCTTCAAAGGGTGACCAGCAAGTGTAAGTTTCTAGTGTGGTTTAAAATCTGAATTTCGCTGCGAAGCGTTCTGCGCCAATGATGCGAAATTCATATTCTCCGCACTAACCGATCGGCGCGTTGCCAAAACCCATCAGACGTTGCCCGGCATCAACGACCAGCGTGTGGCCGGAAACCTGCGGCGCTTCCACCAGATAGCGGACTGCTGCGACGATATCATCCGGACCCAGGCCCGGACCGAGCGGCGTCAGTTTTTGGCGGCTGTCGAAATTTTCCTGCGTCTGGTCGCTTGGCAGAACAAGCCCTGGCGCGACTGCGTTCACCCTTATGCCCTTGGGTCCCAGCTCATACGCCGCCAGCCGGGTCGCACCATCAAGGGCGAACTTGCCGCAAAAATAGCTGAACCGTTCAGGCGATGCCGACAGCATCTGAGTATCGAGCAGGTTCACGATCGAGCCACATTCCGGCATAGGAGCCTGCCTGGCAAAGGCCTGCATCAGGAATACCGGTGCCGCTGCATTGACGTTCATCAGAAACTGCCAGCTCTCCAGCGTCAGATCGTGTAAACTGTCGGTGTTGAAGGCAGACGCCGAATTGACGAGAGTTGAGACCGGGCCCCCCAGTGCTTTTGCTGTTTCAGCGATCAACTCCCCGGCCAATTCCGGACAACTGAGATCCTTTTGCAGAAGGACGGACCGGCCTCCTGATGCCTGAATGTCGTCGTGGAGTTCCTGTGCGCCCCCGACCGATGAATTATAGTGAAGGCCAAGCGCGTAACCCTCGTCGGCCAGACCTTTGGCAATGGCTTTGCCGAGCCGCTTTCCCGCGCCGGTCACCAACGCGATCTTTTGAGCTGCCATTTTCTTTCCTCCCAGAAGTGTCAGGCGTAATCCTGTAGGTTCAGGACCGGCTGAACGCGCGAGACTTCATGACTGCGCACGAGGTTAGCTTTCGACATCACCGCCAAAGTCGCTGCACTCGTCTGAGCGACCCGGACCTCGTCACGGAACAAATAGACGGCTCCTGTCAGTTGAACAGTAACCGGCCAGCCAAGCTCCCGCAGCCGAAAGGATTGCAGGATACTGTCTGTCTGATATCGGATCCTGTCGGGACCGTCGGGCAAGTGCAACGCGAAACCGAAACCAGGGTCCACCCACAGGCGCTCGATCCCGGCATTGGTCGCAAGGTCAATTCTTTCTCTGAAAAACGTCAACTGGTGATCGAAAATATCCTCAGCCGGCGGCAGATAATCCTCCGACCGAGCATTTTCGCCAGGCGTGTAGCACAGCACCACGCCCGCCTGATGATATCCAATCGCCTCGTAAAACGCCGGGTCGTCCACCCGACCCGTCAGATTGACCACCCCCGCACCGGCCTCAACCAGAGCGACCCCGACCTCGGGGTGATAGGTCTCGACAGAAACCAGTATGTTTTCATCTGACAGCGCCTTGACCACCGGGCGCATGCGATCAATCTGGCGCTCTGCAGCAACAATGTCCGCGGTTTCACCGGTCGACTCGGCACCGATGTCCACCATAGCGACCCCTTCCAGGGTCATCCGCCGGCCACGGTAAAGCGCAGCCTCGAATGTATGGCAGACGGTTTCGCGATAGGTACTGTCGGGGGAAAGGTTAAGAACACCCATCTGATAGGTCCGGTCCTCGAACCGGCGTCCGAATTTCGGAAACTCGAATGTTTGAACCGGCGCTTCCAGCGCCTCGCGATATTTGAGCCAGAGGGGAAGAAGGCGATCGGCGGAAATCATGAGGGGGAGAGCTCCCGGGCATCAGGTCGGAGGGTTGGAGGGTCGGACGGTTTCGAGGCAAATAGGAAAGATCCCAGCTGCGGCAAGGTCGAATTCAGGCACGCTTGCGGGTGATGCGGATGCCGACGCCGGCAGCATCTTCAAAGATTTCGGGTTTGTTCACCTTGACGGTAACCCGGTCAGCCAAAGGGTTGGTGAGGACAAATTCCGCAACAGCTTCGGCCCAGTCCTCCACCAGATCCACATGATCCCCGGAAGATGCCTTGGCCTGAACGAACTCCACCGCATCGGCGTAGGACACAAAAGTCCCTGTTTCCCGAACAAGCTTGCGATAGCCGGGCACGGTTCGGATTTCAATGTCGAAGCGAACGGCCTGGGTTCGCCCCTTTTCACTGTCCAGAATACCGATTTGTGCAGGAATGAGCAGATCTTCAATCAGGATGGTATCCTGACCGTCTTCAATCAGATCAGGAGGCGAAACTAAGTTTTCAGGCATTTGACGTCCTGCTGCTGCGGAGAATTGTTGCCAATTCCAGATCATGGATTGATTGGCAACGTCAAGCCGTGCAGTTGACGCTCGACTGTTTATCCAGCTGCGGCGTCAGCTCCATCCAGAGCGTCAACCGCCCTTATGACACCCCGCAATTCTCCCAGCCCGCGCAAGCGGCCGATTGCCGGATAGCCGGGTGTGGAGCGACCGGTGTGGTCGTTCAAAATACGGTGACCATGGTCGGGCCGCATGGGAATTTGCCGGCCAGTACGGGTTTCCAGTTTCCGCAACGCCCGGATTATCGCGACCATGTCAATATCGCCTTCAAGGTGGGCATCTTCATAGAAACTGCGTGGATCAATCTCCCTGCGGGTTGCTCTCAAATGTGCAAAATAGATGCGCTCTCCGAGTGCTTCTATGATCGCGGGCAAATCGTTCTGGGCGCGCACTCCCAACGAACCTGTGCAAAGCGTGAAACCATTGGCCTGCGATCTTTGCATTCCGGCAACGCGCTCCAGATCCTCCTGTGTGCTTGCAATCCGGGGAAGACCGAATATCGACCGGGGTGGATCGTCCGGATGCAACGCCAGAACAGCTCCAGCCTGTTCGACTTCAGGAACCACCAGTTCGAGGAAGTTCCGCAGATTGAGAAACAGCTCTGCCCGCCCGACATCCCGATAGGCTGCCAGTCGTGTTCTGAAAGTGTCCAGCGTGTAACTTTCTTCCGACCCGGGCAGACCTGCGATGATGTTTGCGGTCAGCCTTTCGCGCCCAGATTCGGTACATCTGGCCAGAAAAGCTTCGGCCGCCGCAATGTCTTCCGATGTATATTCCTTCTCGGCTCCCTCCCGCTTCAAAATGAACAGGTCGAAGGCGGCATAGGCGGCGAATTCAAATCTCAGTGCCGTCGCGCCGTCGGCGAGTGGATGATTGAGATCGGTCCGCGTCCAGTCCAGAACAGGCATAAAATTATAGCAAATGGTTTTCACACCCTGCCGGGCGAGCGCACAGGCGGTATCGGCCCAGTTCCGAGCAAGGCGTTCCCAGCCCGGCGCTCCGGTCTTTATGTCTTCATGAACTGGGATGCTCTCGGTGACTTGCCACGAAAGGCCGGCGTCCTCGATCATTTCTCTGCGCGTCGCGATTTCTTCTTCCGGCCAGAGCGCGCCGTTCGGAATCTCGTGCAAGGCGGTCACAATCCCCGATGCTCCCGTTTGACGGACGTCTCTCAGGGAAACCGGGTCCTGCGGCCCGAACCAGCGCCAGCTTTCGATCATCGCATCTTTTCTTTCTTATTCTTTAAGTTGACGCAAAAGCGGGAGTATAGAGATAGCCGTCAAAATCAGGGTCGCCTACATCCGACAGTTCGAGCAGCGTCAGGCGAACATTTTCAAGATGCTGCCACATCGCCTGCTGCGCCTTTTCCGATTCGCGATGTCTCAGCGCTTCAAGAATCAAGGCATGATCGTCCAACCATTTGGTCCGGTAACTCAAGTCAAAAATGCGGTCATGCAGGCGAGCCCACATGGAGCTGTTCTCACGCTTGACCCATAAGTCCTCGACCTGTGCAACAAGTACGCTGTTCTGTGTCGCTTCGGCGATCTGCAAATGAAATTGCCGGTCGGCGAGATAGTCTTCTTCGCCACGCTCAATTGCCTTGCGTTCAAGATCCAGGGTTTCGCGAAGCTTCAGAATATCGTTCTTGGTGACGGTGGTTGCGGCAAAACCGGTGATGCTGCTTTCCAGAAGCTGACGGGCCTGCAAAAGCTCGAAGGGGCCGAAATCGGATTTGGGAACATTCAGAGAGATTTTCTCGCCGTCCGCCACATAGCTGCCGGAGCCCTTACGCACATCAAGATAGCCCTCGATCTCAAGTACGATATACGCTTCCCGGACGAGCGAACGGCTGATACCCATTTCCATTGATATCTGCCGTTCTGTCGGAAACTTGTCACCCGGCTTGTAGCCTTCCTCGGAAATGCGCCGTGCCAGCATTTCGGCAACTTCCTGGTAGCGGCGCTTTGAGTCATCGCTGGTCATGAGGCCTTCCTTGCATCCTCATCTCCGGTGGCAATCTGGTGATAGTAGTCCGCCAGAATATGGAACGCTTTTTTCTTGGTTTTTTTATCGGCAGCAATCAGCCCTTTATGATTATAGCCGTTCTGGAAAATATTTTGCCGTCTCTCTACACGAAAATCATAAAGTATCCACGGCGACATGCCCTTGACGTAGTTCAGTCGGCGCAATGTGGCAATCTGCTTTCGATAAACGTCGGCCATATAGTCTTCACTGAACAGACCCTTTTCCGGCCCTTTCGGCCCGATTACACCGTCGGCTCCGGTCTCTGAAATAACCACTGGCCGATCCGGATTCGAATTTTCGCCAATCGCGGCAAGATCGTCGAAATTCTCCTCGTACCAGCCGTAATACTCATTGAGGCCAATGATATCGATGTGTTCGGCCAGCCGGTCTTCAATCCTGTTTTGGGCATGGTTCACAAGGCACGCGGCCGATGTCAGGCGTGTTGGATCCAGTTTTTTGCAGGTATCTGCCAGTCCCTGCATGAATTTGAGCCGGGCATCGGTATCCGGGTTTTCATTTCCAACCGACCAGATGATCACGCTGGCCCGGTTCCGGTCCCGTTTGACAAGTTCCTGGAGCTGATTGGCCGCATCCCGGTAGGTTGCCGGATTGGCAAAGTCAATCGCCCAATAGACGGGGATTTCCTCCCACAGCATAAACCCGAGCTCATCGGCCAGCTCAGCCGCCCTTTCATGATGCGGATAATGGGCAAGGCGCAGATAGTTGCAACCAAGCTCCCTGGCATGCTCAAAGCGACGACGCAAATCGCTTTCATTTGTCACCTTGCCGAGTTCCGCGTCGTCTTCGTGAACGGAAATTCCACGCAGGAATACCGGCTCGCCGTTTAACAGAATGTCGGTTCCCCGCCGTTCGATCTGACGAAAGCCGACCCGGTCGGTAACCCTGTCCTCGCCATAGCTGACCGCAACATCGTAAAGTCTTGGATTTTCAGGGCACCAGAGTTCCGGTGAGACCTCAATCTCGATCCGGCCCATACCGGCTTCGTCGAGGGTGATTTCCCGTTCAATCCCAAGTTCCGGGATCATCAGCTTCGCCGTTTCTTGGGCAGACCCGTCAATCTCAACCTCTGCGCGGATCCTGGCCCCGGTTCCGTCCGGCACAAGATACAAGAAGAAATCCTTGATCAGGCTTTTCGGTGTTTCGAAGAAAGAAACGTCGCGATAAAGGCCGCCATAATTGAACCAGTCGGTGTTGCGCATGGGGACACGGTCTCGCGTGCGGGTGTTGTTGACGCAGGCCATTATCCAGTTTCGACCGCGTTTCAGTCTTCCCGTCAGTTCCACGCAGAAAGGCGTCGAAGCCCCATAGTGGTTACCCAGAAATTCACCGTTCAGGAAAATCTTGCAGTCGTAGCTTGCTGCTCCGAACCGCAGGAACTGCCGCCTGATTTCATCGATGTCACCGACATCAAGCGGTCTTGTGTACCAGGCACTGCCTTCGAAGAAGTACCATTTTTCCTTCAGCATGGCCCAGTTTGAAGGAACCGGTACCGTCTCGCCCAAATAGGGATCATAGTCCCAGGGCTCAGTCCGATTTTCAGGAGCCTCAGGCAACATGGAGAACCATTTCTGCCTGAGGCCGGTGTCCAGAAGGTCGACGCAGAAAGTCCAGTCACCGGCGAGGTTTTCCACCGCCCGTCCGCCCATGAAGATTAGACCGGCATGATTGAGAGACTGCGTGTTAAATGGCACATCATAGTCTTCATCATGCAGGGCCTGCAGAGCATTGTCGGCAAGATGGGAACGTTCGAGCATCAGTCTGTCTCCGGCCTGGCTTTTGGAGCATTGCATGGCTCATTGCACGCTGCGAATGCCCCTTTCGTCGCCTCGAGGCGATGCCCGGCAAGACCGATTGGAACTCGCCGGGCATGCTGCTGTACTACTTCGCGCTGTCCTTGATACGCTTGATCAGATCAGCCACGACCGGGGACTTTTGTGCTGCTTCTTCATGCATCGGCAGAACGGCTTCGATGAACGGACCCTTCTCGACTTCGATGAATTTCACACCGAGTTCACTCTTGGCCGTTTCAACTGCCGCCGCACTCATGGCATCCCACTGCTCACGATGGAAATCCATTGATTCCTTTGCTGCCTTGGTGAGAGCCGCCTTGTGTTCGTCAGACAGATCGTTCCAGGACTTGGAAGAAATCATGACAACGGATGGGATCATTGTGTGGCCATCGTTCGAATAGACTTTGGACACTTCTCCGTGCCGGGCGGATGTCAGGGCCATCGGGTTGTTTTCAGCCCCGTCAACGACACCCTGCTGCAAGGCGCTGTAAAGTTCACCCCAGGCAATGGGCGTCGGGTTTCCCCCGAGCAGTTCCACCATGCGGATAGCGGACGGGCTCGGTTGAACACGGATTTTCATACCCTGCAGGTCGGCCGGAGACTTGATCTCCTTGTTGGCATAGAAGGAACGTGCACCTTCGATGTAATATGCCAGGCCGATAAAGCCCTTGTCTTCCGAGGCCGCAAGAATATCGGCGCCGATGTCTCCGCTCAACACATCGTAATAATGGTCGGCGTCGACAAAAATATAGGGCAGATTGAGCGCACCGTAGGATTCCTCAAAGGCTTCAAGCTCCGATGCGTTGGAGCGCGCCATGTCCAGCG
>NZ_JAILWL010000034.1 GCF_025698965.1 Roseibium sp. | reverse complement strand
CCTGGCACTGGATAATCTTTTCTCAAACCACGCTCCAAACCAATTCGTCCACACAGCCTGGTGAAATACAACCCAACACAGAATGAATGTCTTGGATACACAACATGCACAAGACGTCTAGCATCTGTGAAAACAAGAACCATAAATTATTCTTCGTGGTCACATTTGTTATTCGGCTCTTTTTAAGTATTTTCCGGCACTATGTTCCGGTCAATGCCGAGCTGGAGCCACATCATGAAGTTCCCCTTCTTTTCCTTCAGAAAGAAAATTTCTGAAAACATGATTGCTTCCGGCACTGAAGTGGAACGCTCCAGCCGACAACGGTTCTTTTTTGACTGGTCTATCAGAACCCAGTTGCGGATCGGTTTTGCTGTCATGCTGCTATGTGCCGTCGGCGTTGGCACCAGCGGACTGATCGCCGCGTCGCGGGTTCAGAACTCAGTTACAATCGCCAAAACCGCCAATCAGCTTCTTGGCGGCGTTCCACAACTTCTGACACATGCGCAAACCTTTGGCCGGGACGGTGACAGTACAGTTGCCGAGGCTGTACAGGCGGACATTGCAATGGTCGCTGCAGAAACCAGTCACCTGGCAAAAGAGCAGCCTCAGGCCGCTCAACAGCTATCTTCCATCGTTGAGGAACTTGCCGCCAGCTTCACTACCCTGGCGGACAACCGCAGCGATCGTGATGCGGCCGTTGCAGAACTCGACGGACTGACCGCAACTCTCGTCGAAACCACCAACACGGCGTTTGAGGAATATAAGGCACTTGCCTCCTACCGGTCCGTACATGCCATCAACAACGAGGGCAAGATGACCAAGCTCTCGCAGGTCGCCCCCCGCCTGAGCAACATGCGCATTGCAGCCACGGTTCTTGAGCAGGAAGCTTCGGCTTTCGTTGCGAACCCGGACGAGACCTCGGCGAAGAAACTGACCGATCGCGTCAAGGCCTTGGACAAGGATGCCAAGGCCGTTCGGCGCACAGTCAAGACAGATGCGATCAAGGCCAACGTCAAGAAACTGACAAAAAGCTCCAAGGCATTTGAAAAACTCGTCAAGTCACACCTGAAATCCGGAGCACCGGACGGATCGGGAATCGCATGGGAAAACGAATTTCAGCCCGCTATCCAAAACCTCACTGTTCTGGCGATTTCAATTGTCGAGGCAGCGGAGAAACCTATCAAGAACCTGACGCAAGCACTTCGAGAATACGACCGCGCGACTGCCGACCTCGCATTGCTGTCAAACTACACACAGGCGGTTGCCCGTAGCGTATTGGGTGTTCGTAGCGCCTATTCCGACTACCTGAACACGTCTTCGGATACGTCCGCAGAAACGTTCCAGATCTATCTTTCGGATGCCCAGGCCGAATTGACCAGTCTGGAAGAAGTCCGGATCGCCGCTGCAAAACACAGCTCCGACAAGGCCATGACAGATCTTCTGGACGGCCCGTTGAAGACCCTGGTTACCGCCGGCAATGAAGCGTTTCCCAAGCTGGAAGCAACGTTCGCCGATGTCAGGTCCGCCACAGCGATTTTGCTGATGAGCGAACAGGCCTTTGCCGATGCCGCCGCGGCATTGACCGATCAGGCCGCAACAATCAGTACAAATTCGGGTGAAACCGCAGTCGCCAGCGCCGGTGCCGCCCAGACACAGATCATTTTGACACTGGTCCTTGCCCTGATGCTCGGAATTGCATTTGTCGTCCTTCTTTCGGCCGCCATTGTTCGTCCGATCAGGGACCTGACATCCGCCATGCTGAAATTGAAGGATGGCAAGACGTCCCTCGACCTTCCCGCCACACGACGCAAGGACGAAATCGGCCATATGGCACGGGCGGTTGCCACATTTGCAGACCGCGAGCAAGAACGGCTGCATCTTGAAGAACAGACCCGTGCCGGTCAGGAAGATGTGCGCAGGCGACAACAAATGGTCGATACGCTGGTCGCAGAGTTTCGCGACGACATTGAAGCCGCCCTTTCTACGGTCACCGGAAACATGCAGCAGCTTGACCAGACTGCCGAACAGCTTTCCGGTATCGCCCGAACCACCAGCGGCAAGAGCGAGGATGTCAGCACTGCGTCCAGCCAGGCGAGCGATAATGTCCAGACAGTTGCTGCGGCGACGGAAGAGCTCAGTGCATCCGTTCAGGAGGTCGGTCGACAGGTCACCGACACACTGCATAGGGTGGAAGAGGCGACCGGAGCGACGCGCACGTCCAATGATCAGGTCAAGGGTTTGTCGGCAGCAGCAGAGAAGATCGGCAATGTTGTCCAACTGATCCAGGACATTGCCGAACAAACCAATCTGCTTGCGCTTAACGCGACCATTGAAGCAGCCCGCGCAGGTGAGGCAGGCAAAGGATTTGCCGTCGTCGCTTCTGAAGTGAAATCGCTTGCAGGACAAACCGCCAAGGCGACCGATGAGATTTCAAACCAGGTCTCGGAGATCCAGACCTCCACCGATTCAGCCGTCCAGGCAATCAGCGCCATCATGAGCATGATGGAAGATGTCAACGCGACTGCCGCCGCCATGGCTGCATCAGTGGAACAGCAATCGGCCGCTACCGCGGAGATCTCTACCGGCGTGTCACAGGCCGCCATGCAGACAAGCAGTGTGACCGACAATATCGGCGATCTGTCCAAAGGTTCCAGTGAAACCAGCCAGTCCGCCAAGGAGGTTGAGGAGATCACAGATGCCGCGACCCGGCAGCTGAACGATGTCACCCACCGGATCGAACGATTTCTGCAGGACGTCGCCGCTGCCTAGCACACCTCCAGACCAACGGAATTCCGGAAACCGGCTTTTGCACAACCTGTAAAGGTATCACTCGTTTCCCACTGTTTTGCTTACTTTCGCACAGCGCGACGGCCCGAGGGACGTTTCGGTCATCGGACAGGCGTTGCGAATTCCGAAAACGAAGTCGGATTGAATGGCCCTCACTTCCGTTGCCTGGCTCTGGCCGTTCACCCCGTAATAGGCATTCACATAGAACCACCCTTCTTCTGGAACACCGGTGGCACTTTCTGAAATTCCTGCATAGTTCAGGTGGTTGATCCGCATTCCGAAGGGCACCAGACCGCGCCGATCAATAGCCGCCCGTGCATGGCAGGAAATGCAGGACGAGGTGTTGACCAATCCCGCTTCGGTCACCGAATTGCCAAGCAGCGTCGCACGCCCCGTCGATGAGACGAAGTCGGTCTGCGTACCTTTTAACCGATATGACCTCCAAGCCGCGTCTTCGGGAACGGGCAATCCAGACCGGTTTTCCTCAGTTGACGTTGCAATCCCCGTCGCCGCCAATAGACTTGCCAGCGATCGTGTCATCCGATCAGCAGCTGCATAGGACTTCGCCAGATCAAACACTGCAGTTTTATCGGGACCTGTTTCTTTCAGCTGATGCGGGGGAATGTAATTTGCCGCCGCTCCCTGCAAACCACCGCTCTCGACATGCGGCGGAATTGTGCCGCCAAAACCAAAACTGTCGTTGCAACCGGTCCAGTCACAGCGTCCCAGATTGGATGCGTGCTCGAATGTCGACCAGTACCAGTTGGGCAGATCTTTCGAAACAATGTGAAATGCGATCAGGATATGCGGCTCCACCTTCCCTGCTGAAGCTTCCTCGTGTTTGGGGACAAGATCCATTTTGATGAATGGAAGTCTCGTATCATCAGGATTGAGCCCAACCTTGCGCGCATTTTCCAAGGACATCCAGTTCGACTTGACGACAATTGACTTGATTGGAAATTGCACAACAGCCGGAGTTTGTGGTTGAACAAACGTCTCCGTCGGATCCAGGATCTCTGGCCGGTAGGGAGCGTTCGCACCGAGCTTTTCGGTGAAAGCCTGATAGACAGCCTTCAGACCCTCAACGTGATACAACTGCCGATCGAAGATGTAGTTCATCATGTGCCGGTTGCGAAAAACCAGCTCCTTTTGCAGATTGCCAATGACCATCGTTTTCAGACTGTTGGGAACATCGCTCCAGGATCTGCCCCCATGATCGCCATGGCCGGTCGCAACAGTCATTGGCAGGCCACGCGCCGTTGAAGGCGCGTTCAGAATTTGTTGCGGCACACCTTTCGCCTCGCCGGGGAAGACCGGACAATGCTCAGGCAAGCTGTCATTGGATCCTTCCAGGCTGGAACAGCAGTTTTCAGTCGCTCCGCCGGGCAGGCATCTCGGCCAGGGATCCGATGGCCAGGCCTGGCGGTCGCTTGTCCAATTTTCCCAGAACCTTTCGCGCACCACCTGCGTGAACAGCTTCCAGGCAAAGGAGTCTGGACACGACATCGCCGGATTGGTTACCTCCGGTCCGAAGTCATATCGATCATCCTGATAAGTCAAGTCGCATTCGGGCGTATCTCGAATGCCGGACTGAAACCACATGGCAAAATCGATGTGGTTCGGCTGATTGCCAGCAAGCGCAGCCCCGGTAGGCAGCAGCAGACAAAAAAGAAATAATTTCAAACATCTAAAAGGCTGCATTCACAGCTCCCCTGAGGCGAGTCTTCGAAACATCGAGCGATTTGGATCAGAAAAACACACTGCTTCCAAAAAGCATAATCCGGGCGAACTGCAAGAGATCGGTTCAGCGCTCATGATAGAACCGGACTTGAGGCTTGCCGGATGGCACCCTAAGGTTTGAATGGTACCGGAAAATCAAATTTCAATTCTTGCGTTTGAGGCTGGGCGCACCGCCATGCAGGAAGTCAGATTTCGCCCGTTGGGCAGCCGCATCCGCATCACGTTGGCGCTTGTCTGCGGCTCTGTCCTCTATCTCCTGATGCGCCTGTTGGATCCTCCTGCGGGCATGTCGGAAAACGCCTGGGCGCTCATGGCACTTCTGCTCTGGATGGTCGCTTGGTGGTTGAGCGAAGCCTTGCCACTGGCTGTCACGGCGCTACTTCCGGTCATCGTCATGCCTCTTTCCGGTATCGCCGAAATCGGCACGGTCACAGGAGCTTACGGCCATCCGCTCATCTTCTTGTTTCTGGGTGGTTTCATGCTGGCAATGGCAATTGAATCAGTCGGCCTGCACCGGCGGATCGCTCTTGCGATTGTTTCCCGCGTGGGCACACGACCCCGGGATCTCACACTCGGCTTCATGATCGCCACAGCTTTCCTGTCCATGTGGATCACCAACACCGCGGCAACGATCATGATGTACGCGGTCGCATTGTCTGTCATCGATTTCATCAAGGCGAAGTCGGGCGCTTCGCACACCTTCAGGCGTTTCTCGATCGGTCTGATGCTGGCAGTTGCCTACAGCGCATCGATTGGTGGAATGGCCACGCTGATCGGTTCGCCAGTCAACGCACTGCTCGCAACGATCCTGGCCGGCGAATATGGCATTACGGTTGAGTTTGTCGATTGGTTGCTGATCGGTCTGCCGGTGACGCTGATCATGCTTGCCGTCGCCTGGTTCCTGTTGACTTTCATCCTTTATCCCTCGAGCAATGTCCAAAGTGGTGACCTTGCCGAAGCGGTTCAAAACGAACAAGACCGACTGCCTCCGGTGAGTCGCGCCGAAAAGACGGTCGCCGTGGTCTTCACACTCGCAGCGCTGGGCTGGATCTTCGGAGATCAGATTTCCTACCTCACCGGTCTCCCGATTTCCGACACTGCTGTGGCACTGACGGCCGCTATTTTCCTTTTTGCAATTCCGGTGAATAAAGACATGACCGAATTCGCGCTCGACTGGAGGACCGCCGCCCGCTTGCCCTGGAATGTCCTCCTTCTGATCGGTGGCGGCCTGGCTGTGGCGCTTGCCTTTCAGCTTACAGGTCTCGCCGACTGGATCGGCGAGCGGGTCTCCGGGCTCGACATTGCCGTGTTCGCAATGGTGCTTTTGGTCACAACAATGATGGTGTTCCTGACCGAGATCATGTCGAACCCGGCTTCCGCAGCTACGATCCTGCCAGTCGTATCGGCAGTGGCCGTCGGTCTCGACCTGACCCCGCTGATCCTGGCGGTTCCCGCAGCGCTGGCCGCCAACATGTCTTTCATGATGCCGGTTGCCACAGCACCGAACGCAATTGTCTTTTCCAATTCCGACCTCAAGATCCTTGATATGGCAAAGGCCGGATTGTGGCTGAACCTGTGCGGGATCGCGGTCTGCACGCTCAGTGTCTATTTCATCTTCCGCCCCTTGAGCGGCTGGTAAAAGCAATCCAACCGAGCATCTCTCCCAGGTCCTGTTTCTGATGTTCAGCAGTCGGACAATTGCTGATCAACTGCCTCCAAACCTGTCTAAAAGTTAATTCCAACTGGCTGTTCTCCGCCACAATTCATCCCCACTTCACGATCAGGCGTTCCAAACGGAACACATGCAACGTGTATGGAGGACTTGAAAATGATGATGAAATCCCTGCTTCCCGCCGCCGTAATGGCAGGCGCTCTGGCTGCCTCACCGGTCGCCCTTGCGGCAACAACCGACAGCACAGCGGTCGAAGGCGCTTTTCTGCTGACGCAGCCCAATAAGAGCCAGCGGGTTCTGGCACTCAATCCTGGTGGCGCGGTCAATCTCATCAGCCAGGGACAGCACGTTCGTGGATACACTTCCGGCCTCGGAACCTGGCAGATGACCGGTCCGGATAGCGCCCGTGCCACAGTCATCGATTTCAACAATCCTGAAACCACCGCCGACGGCAATGGCGCCTCGCATATTGTCTACGACCTGACTTTCTCCGACGAGATCGACGGCCAGTTCCAAAATGTAACCGGCCAGTTTTCCGGTCAGGCCTTTGCCAGAGGACAAAACCCGCTGGCTGATGATGCGCAACCGGCCCGTAATTTTGGCAACCGGTTTGACGGCATGCGCATTGGCGTCAACTGACTATTTCAGGTTCATACCTGGACTTACGGGATGACAATCAAATGCTCACGACCGGAGAAGGTCGGACTGAGCTGATTGTCATCCATGGCTTGCGAAGTTGGCTTTGCTCGACAGCCTTTATCATTCAAGCTGAATTACCATCCAGGGTGACCTTGAATGCCTGCCTCTACGTCGGCTGTCCTTGCTGGTCAAAAACGTCACGCGCGGCGTTGAGCCCGTTAATGGCTGCAGGCAGTCCACCATAGACTGCCATTTGCCAGATAGCTTCGACAATTTCCCGCCGGCTCGCACCGGCCGCCAGCGTATGCTCGATGTTGATTTTCAGCTGCGGAGCTGTCTGCCCACCCAACGCGGTCAACGCAGCAATCGTACAAAGCTGGCGGGTTTTCATGTCGAGACCCGGTCTTGAATAGTGGCGGCCATAAGCCCACTCGATCAGACTTTCTGCAAAGTCCGGGAGCAGGTCGTCGTATCTTTCCTTAAGAATTGTCTCCAGTTCGGGATTAAGCTTTTTCGTCAGTTCGCGTCCGCGTTCAAGTGCTTTGCTCATCCGTGTGCCCTTTCAGGCTTGGCGGCGCACCGTGTTCGGTCCGGGCACAGCTTTCAAAGGATGGATCGACGGGCTCTCCTGCTTCCATCCTTTTGTAAAGATCGATTTTGTCGTCCAGCACATCCAGCATTTCGCTCATCCGGGCGATATCATCCACCACCTTCTGACGATGGGTCTCGAGCATCCGCCTCCTGGAACTCAGCGAGGCGCTGCCCATGGTGCGCAGATCCGCATAACGTAGCCGATCCCTGATCCCCATACCGGTCGACTTGAGCCGATCGAGAAAGTCGATCCAGCGCAGGATCGTCTGATCGTAGACCCGCCGCCCGGCGGTGTCCCGCAGAGGCTTCGGCAGGAGTCCGATCTTCTCGTAATAACGCAAGGTGTCAGTAGAAAGTCCTGACTTTTCAGCCAAATCACCAATTCGCATGTCTGTCTCCGAACAGAACGATTTCCTTCACTTACCGGTTGGAGCGCACTCCAGGTCAAGTACTCATTTTTGAAAAATTTGCTGTTCAACTCGACCAGGCGCAATGTGCTGTCGGGTTTTTCAAACCGGACGACGAATTTGATTGATTGATCAATCAAAAAAAACGCATCATCTCATTGAAGAAAGTTTCTCATTCGCGTGGCTTTGGGAGGACACCTGAAATGGACCGCAAGAACATCCTCATCCTGATGGTCGACCAGTTGAACGGAACCTTGTTTCCCGATGGTCCAGCGGATTTTCTCCACGCTCCCAACCTGAAAAAGCTGGCGGAAAGGTCAGTCCGTTTCGAAAATACCTACACCGCCTCGCCGCTCTGTGCTCCGGGTCGGGCGAGTTTCATGTCCGGACAACTGCCGCGGCGAACCGGGGTCTATGATAACGCTGCCGAATTCGCTTCCGATATTCCAACCTATGCCCACCACCTGCGTCGCGCCGGTTTCACCACCTGCCTTTCCGGCAAAATGCACTTTGTCGGTCCGGACCAGATGCACGGGTTCGAGGAACGCCTGACGACCGATATCTACCCGGCTGATTTCGGCTGGACTCCGGACTATCGCAAACCCGGAGAGCGCATCGACTGGTGGTATCACAACATGGGATCGGTCACCGGTGCGGGTGTCGCTGAAATCTCCAACCAGATGGAATATGACGACGATGTCGCCTTCCAGGCGATCCGAAAGATCCATGACTATGGTCGCGGCAAATACGACCGTCCCTTCTGCCTGACGGTCAGCTTCACCCATCCGCATGACCCATACGTGGCCCGCCAACAATATTGGGACCTTTACGAGGACTGCGAGCATCTGCTGCCTGACGTTCCAGCCATGGACTACGAGGACCACGACCCACATTCCAAACGCATTTTCGACGCCAATGACTGGCGTAACTTCAACATCACCGAAGAGGACATCCGTCGTTCACGCCGCGCCTATTTTGCCAATATCAGCTATCTGGACGACAAGATCGGTGAAATCCTGCATGCGCTGGACGCGATGGATCTGACCGATGACACCACAATCCTGTTCGTTTCCGACCATGGCGACATGCTTGGCGAACGCGGCCTCTGGTTCAAGATGACCTTCTTCGAGGGATCTTCCCGCGTGCCTTTGATGATTGCCGACAAGGATCTGACACCGGCGAAGATCACAACACCTGTGAGCACGCTGGATGTTCTCCCGACGGCGTGCGACCTGGTCGGCATCGACATGAGTGAAATCATGCCCTGGACCGATGGCGAAAGCCTTGTCGCACTCGCCAGCGGCACGGCAAGGTCCACGCCGGTCCGAATGGAATATGCCGCCGAAGCATCTTACGCGCCCCTGGTCGGCATCCGCGAAGGCGAATGGAAATACATTCACTGCGAACTCGACCCGCCCCAGCTTTTCAATCTGGCAACGGATCCGCAGGAACTGACCAACCTGGCTGACGACCCGGACTATGCCGACGTCAGCGCCCGCTTCGCCCAAGCCGTTCGAACCGGTTGGAACATGGCTGCCTATGACGCCGAAGTCCGCCAGTCCCAGGCCCGCCGCTGGATCGTCTACGAAGCCCTGCGCAACGGCGCCTACTTCCCCTGGGACTATCAGCCCCTTCAAAAGGCCTCCGAACGCTACATGCGCAACCACATGGATCTGAATGACGTGGAAGAGAACCAGAGATATCCGAGGGGCGAGTGAAGAACTACGATTCGTTTTGTGAAAACAGATAGGCCAAATACAAGGTTTCACACGTGCCTTGCTCAGCACAAAACTCGACTGTCCACATCAAACTCCATACAGATACAGAGCCGACATTTCTGAACCTCACACAATTCAAGTGAAACAAAGGGTCATACATTACAGCATTTTACCAATGTTTAGACAGCACCATCACCCGCTATAGGAGCCCCGCCCATTCCGGCGGCCCCTAACGTTTGGTTAACAGGCAATTGACAACCACAGGTCGTCGTCCGGATAGTTGAATTAATTGGGCGCCCTGGCCTGGGCGACGGGGAAATTCAAGGTATTGATGGAGTGGTCATATGCTGACCCTAAGGAGTTCGCGCGTGCGCGGACACCAGGTTTTTTTGCGTTTTTTTCTTGCACTTCTGGTCGCTGGCTGCACGCCGACCGGTCAAAATTTCTTGACCCATGGACCTGGAGCTCGCCTGGAAGCCGGCGACATGACGACGGCCCGAGAACTCAACAGGAAGTACTTTAACTACTTGTGTCAGGAAGCCGGTATTAATCCCAATTACGACTATGGTGAGCCCGCAAACAACTGCATTATCGATCCTTACGACAAGAATGCCTGGACATTGATAACTTACCAGGGATTGAACGACATCGACCGTCGATGTGACTCCTATCTTCAATGGCTGGACAACAAAAAGCGCTCAAAAGGCCCCCTCATCAGCCAGATCGGAACAGTCAGCGCTGCAACAACATCCATTATGAATATTACCGGCGCGACTGCCGGCGCAATTACTATTGCCGGTTTGGCATTCGAACTTCTTTCGAAGAGTGTCGAGAACTACCATAGCCGACTGTTGCTGGAAGTTGATTCCTCCACAATCAACTCGATTGTGCTGAATGCCCGCCGTAAATTTCGCGAACAGCTTTTGACCGCAAATCTTGAAATCAACAACAAGCCGCAAACAGAGCATATTTTGCGGTCTTATCTGCGTCTGTGTCTGCCGTTCTCGATTGAAGCCAACATCAATAACTTCTCCACCTTGGGATCTGCTGGCATATCTCCGTCAAACGAGAATATTATCAATTGGACACCAGCTTCTGCACCATCCATTCGAGCCAATACGACAGTAAACACCAAGGTAACACGGCCACAGCGCGTGTCCGCGCCAGGGTGGCAAGCCGTGAGCAACATTACGATTGACCTGCCGACCGCCAAAGCAATTCAAAGCGCACTTTGCCTGCCACAAACTGAAATCGATGGTGTCTATGGCCCCAAAACCGAGGCCGGGTTGAAGATATTTGAATCTATCCAGAACACCAAGGGCTTCAGTGAGAGCGACTGGCAAAACCGGAATGTCAATCTTGACGGGGACGATATCAATATTCTGCGCAGGGTAGCCTCCTGCTCGACAGGGGCGATGAACTATCTGGAAAACCAGTTACTGAATCGCCCAGAAACGTCTGAAAAAGTTGCCATCAAAATCAGGGACAAGTTTGAAATAACCGATACGAACCAAAGTTTTCCCGAACTTAGAGACAGTATTAGACAATGGCGCACGGAAGAAAACCTGAATAGCGGCCCCGGTGGAGTTTTTGCCAATCAGGTTACGCCGGATCTAATGGAAAAGATGTTCCGCGCGTTTTAGGCTTAAGTTCAGATTTGAGGAAAATCGATGAGCGAATGAGCTGATTTCCACTTCAAGTCCGACAGAAAGGCGAGTGAGGACATGTTTCGAGAAGCTTTGCATCTGTTGACAATGCGCAACGCTCCCGATTTGGGAGCCGATCAGAGAGCGGAAATGCTTCCTGGCGAGATTGGCCGTCAGGTCGATATCAGTGATGACGGTCTTTTCGCTGAAGTTGTAGTTTTATCCAATTTCCTTCAGCCGCGACAAGGTTGGATTCTGCTCCATCACGAAGATGTCGGAGATCTCACGATTGAGGTCGAAGCACCGCCACGTGCGGACTTTAGTGTATGGTCGTTCCTCAAAGCCTGCATAGACACTGAAACCTGGATCAATTCACTTAATCCGAATGCTCGTTTCTTTGTATTGGCCGACTACCTTGTTGCGCTGGCAAGTATCGAAACAAAAATCAAAAATGCTAAAAACAAAAATCCTCTGACAGACGGCATTGGACCATATCAGATCGCCTCGGACGCATGGGCGTCATTCACAGAGTCCGACGCCGGTTCGAGTTATGAGGAAGCAGATCGCGAGGAGCCTCTCACGCAGATAAAGGGGGCGGCGTTTCTAGCTCTGAACTCGATGGATGCAATAAGCAAAGCCATTGCCACTCATGATCAGGCCAATGGCGACGACGAAACATCGGGCGACACTGGCCCTTATATTCCCAGTTATGTTGATGTGCTTATGGGGCACATGCTCGGAAATGAGGCTGCAGCTGCGCTTCGGATTGCAAAAATGAAAGGCCAGGGCGGTGAATCTATCGAGGTAGTGCTGTCCAATCACTTCAATGAAACGGACTTGACAAAACTCCTAACCTACCGTGCAGCAGTCATGAAGGACAGTGCTACACAAAACATTGAGACAATTGACGGTTTTCTGATTAATCTTGGGGCCCTTCTCAACGATGAGCTTCTAAAGAGCTACAAGCTCATGAAGGAACACATTCCCGAGGACTTGCCCAAAAACGACGGTGTTGCCCCTTGGTATTCAGAGGCAGAAAGCGAGCACCTGGACTGGAAAGACAACCTCGTCGATGAACACACTGCACCCGGCACGCAGCGCGTTCTTGAGTATTTTGCGAAAATCAACTTCGCGACCACGACTGTTCAACCCTGGTGCGGGGCTTTTGCAGGCCATTGCATGCTTACATCTCCCCCTCCGTTCAACGCAATGCTTGTGAGTGGTCCGGCACGCGCAGCCAACTGGAAGTCGTGGGGAAACACAGCAATTCCTCTTGGATCAGATGAGGTGCCGGTCGGCGCCGTGGTGGTACTCGCTCCAGAAAAAGGCTCCTCCCGTTCAGGGCATGTCGGCTTCTTCAGTCGGTTTCTGGGCGCGGACAAGAAGTTGGTAGAAATTAAGGGCGGAAACCAAAGCGACACGGTCACCAACACCAAATTCTCACGTTCAAAAATCGCGGCAATTCGGTGGTATAGCCCAAAGGAAGACAAGGAAAGTCAGGCAGCAGACCAGATCATCGGCAGCTCCCCGCCAGGCCAATTCAGCAGACTTCTCGACTTTATTGGACAACACGAAAGTCATAACAACTACAATGCCTTTTTCGGAAATTCCGGCAACACCAACAATCCGAATTTCACTGCGATGACAATTGCAGACGTTGTCCGGTGGCAGAAAAACTTCGTGAATGCTGGAAGCAAATCTTCGGCTGTCGGGAAGTATCAGTTTCTTCGAAACACCCTCCTCGACCTTGTGAGCGGTGGTCACGCGTCGAGAGGCGACACATTCTCGGATGCAATCCAGGACAAATTGGCGATTGCGTTGCTGAACCGACGAAAACTCGGGAGATTTCTTTCCGGCTCCATTTCCACCGAAGAGTTTGCTATCCACCTTGCCAAGGAATGGGCATCTCTTCCGGTTCCTCGAGACGTGAAGCGCGGCAATCGCACCGTCAAGGCAGGACAAAGCTATTACGCGGGGGATGGATTGAACAAAGCACTTGTCTCTGTACCGGCTTTTCTCGCAGCAATCGAGACCGCGCGGGGTTAGACCTGCAAAACGCAGGACGTCTCAACTCACATCCCGGCATAGGTCTCATAGCCTGACGGCAACGGCTTGTCGGTTTGCGTTGCTTCCAGTTTCGCAATTTCCAGAAATGCGGTGCGGCTTTCGGCAAAGTCCGGAGCCGGTTTGCCGGCGGCAAGTGCGAGGCGTTCCAGGCCGAACCCGCCACCGATCGGACCCGGCATCGCGGATTTCTCGTCGGCCAAGGCGATCTCGCCGATCTCCAGATAGCCGGGCAAAGGATAACTCAACTCCCCGCTCGCACCGCCGTTCAGGGGATAATGAACGCTCACCGTCGGAAAGCTCGGTGTATTCGGGTGCCCGACAGGCGCAAAGAACCCGGAACCATCACCCGTCGCCATAGCCTCGTTGAGTTCCCGTCTCACAAACTGCCCCTTTTGAAGCAACTCGCTGTCGCTCCTGTAAGGCTCGAACAGGTCGGTGGAAACAAACACCAATCGCTCGGGGTCCAGACCACCGTTTTCAACGGCATAGGTAACCAACCGCTCGACGATCTCTCCGGACCGGTCCTGATCCGGAACGTTTACAACCATGATATTGAAGAGAGCCAGAACACCTGGCGTTCCGGCCAATTCAGCATCCTCAACCCGGCAAGCAGGCTGAACACAAGCTGAAGGGCCGTCGGGGTAAGAGGGTCTGGTATCGTCATAACGCAGACCGCCATTGAACCCGTAATCGGTGATCAGACTGAGGGGCTCGAGCGTTTCGAAACCCTGTGCCGAGAAGTGATCCAGAAAGCCGGTCGCAGCGTCTCCACCTGCAAGGGCCACTGACCGGGGCAAAACCAGGCTGGCGGCTCCTGCAGCGGCAAGGCCAACTAACTGTCTGCGATCAAATAACATCCGTTCGTCTCCAATATCTTAAACAAACCTGTTCTCTCCGCGATATACCACGGCGCATTGAGGTCCTACATCAACCGAGAAACACGCCACTTTTGTGTCACCGCATTCGGGCAAGTTCTCAGAGGCACAAAGTTGTTTTTGTCGTCTCGGTGCCGCGTCTCCTGACAACCTTATGTCAGGAGACTGACAGGAAGTGGCAAAAAGTGGAACAAAGCCGCAACCTGCCCCTTTCCTCGCGCGTGGAACCGGACCATATTGGCCAGCATGAGCAAGCGTCCCACCAAATCCGGTTTCGAAGATACACCCTCCCCTGACGGCTTCGGCGAAGCACCGCAAAAACCACTGTCCGGCACGCCACTTTCCGGTTCCATAAGCAGCTGGGCGGCGGAGATTGCGGAAGAAGCGGAGAAGCCTGCGCCATCGTCCTCCAGCGAGGGCAAAACAGCTCCGAAGCGCAGCGAAGGCAAGCGCGACCGCGCACCAGATGATCAGGCCGCCCCCCCGGAGGACAGCGAACGCTCGTCCGCGAGCGCGAAAACCAGAAAGACTGCACCAAAGAAAGAAAAACCGACAAAGTCGGCGCGCGGTACGTCCATCGGCAAGGCAGACAGTGTCAGGGAACGGGCGGCAGGTGGGCTGAACCCGGTTGCCGGGCTCGACATGTCTCTGGAAGAGGCAGAGAAGCTCGAACAACAGCTCAAGGAACACAAGAAGGAAAACAAGAAGAAGAAAAAGGAAAGCAAGTTCGGTGAACTGACGGGCAATCAAGGCGCAACCGCGACCGTTGAAGCTTTGTCTGCCCTGATCGAATCCGGCAATCCGCTGCACAAGAATGGCGAAATGTGGGTGCCGCATCGCCCGGAACGACCGGCGAAGTCGGAAGGCGGCGTGCCGATTGTTCTGCAATCGGAATACGAACCCCAGGGCGACCAGCCGACAGCAATTGCCGAACTGGTCGGTGGCATAGATGAGGGCGAGCAAACCCAGGTACTGCTCGGCGTTACCGGTTCAGGCAAGACCTACACAATGGCCCAGGTGATTTCGCGCACGCAGCGCCCCGCGCTGATCCTCGCGCCGAACAAAACCCTCGCCGCTCAGCTCTACGGCGAGTTCAAGGCATTCTTCCCGGACAATGCGGTCGAGTATTTCGTCTCCTACTACGACTATTACCAACCGGAAGCCTACGTTCCGCGCACGGATACCTATATCGAGAAGGAAAGCTCGATCAACGAGCAGATCGACCGGATGCGACACTCGGCGACCCGTGCCCTGCTGGAGCGCGATGACGTCATCATTGTCGCGTCGGTGTCGTGCATCTACGGTATCGGATCGGTCGAAACCTATACGGCAATGACATTTGCCATCGAGGTCGGCGAACGTATCGACCAACGCCAGCTGATCGCCGATCTGGTAGCGCTGCAATACAAGCGCAACGATGCCGCGTTCCAGCGCGGCACCTTCCGGGTGCGCGGCGATACGATCGAACTTTTCCCGGCCCACTACGAGGACCGCGCCTGGCGCATTTCCCTGTTCGGCGACGAGATTGAGAACATCACCGAGTTCGATCCGCTGACCGGCAAGAAATCCGGTGAGCTGAAAAGCGTCAAGATCTACGCCAACTCGCACTATGTCACGCCAAAACCAACGCTGAACCAGGCGATCAAGTCGATCAAGAACGAATTGAAGCATCGGCTGGAAGAGTTGCACAATCACGGCCGCCTGCTGGAAGCGCAACGGCTGGAGCAACGCACCATGTTCGATCTGGAGATGCTGGAAGCCACCGGCTCCTGCCAGGGCATCGAGAACTATTCGCGCTATCTGACAGGTCGCAAACCGGGCGAGCCGCCCCCCACTCTGTTTGAATACCTGCCGGACAACACCCTGGTTTTTGCCGACGAAAGCCACGTCACCATTCCCCAGATTGGAGCCATGTACCGGGGCGACTTCCGCCGCAAGGCGACACTGGCCGAATACGGCTTCCGCCTGCCCTCCTGCATGGACAACCGCCCGCTTCGTTTCGAGGAATGGAATGCCATGCGACCGCAGTCGGTCGCGGTGTCGGCAACACCCGGCTCATGGGAGATGGATCAGTCCGGCGGTGTCTTCGCCGAACAGGTCATTCGCCCCACGGGCCTGATCGATCCGCCGGTGGAAATACGCTCTGCATCCAGCCAGGTGGACGACCTGCTGGGTGAAGTGCGCGAAGTCGCCAAGAAGGGATACCGGACGCTGGTGACGACGCTTACCAAGCGCATGGCAGAGGACCTGACCGAGTATCTGCACGAAAACGGCGTGCGCGTGCGCTACATGCACTCCGACATCGACACGCTGGAACGTATTGAGATCTTGCGGGACCTGCGCCTTGGTGCCTTCGACGTTCTGGTCGGCATCAACCTGTTGCGCGAGGGCCTCGACATTCCCGAATGTGCGCTGGTCGCCATTCTGGACGCGGACAAGGAAGGTTTCCTGCGTTCCGAAACCTCGCTGATCCAGACCATCGGCCGTGCGGCCCGTAACGTTGAAGGCAAGGTCATCCTTTATGCCGACAACATGACCGGCTCCATGGAACGGGCGATTGCCGAAACCAACCGTCGCCGGGAAAAGCAGCTCGCCTATAACGAAGAGCACGGCATCACCCCGGAAAGCGTCAAGCGCAACATCGCCGACATTCTCGACAGCGTCTACGAGCAGGATCACGTCACCGTGGATGCCGGTTTTGCCGAGGAAGGCTCGCTCGTCGGCCACAATCTTGCGGCTCATATCGAGGATCTGGAAAAACAGATGCGCGACGCCGCCGCGGATCTCGACTTCGAAACCGCAGCACGTCTGCGCGACGAGATCAAACGCCTTCAGGAAACCGAACTCGCCGTCGCCGACGACGCCATGGCCCGCCAGTCCGACGTCGACGCCAAGACCGGCGGCTATAAGGGCTCCAAGAAATTTGGCGCGGGTGGGTCGAAAGAAGGTGCCAGCGGCAAGAAAAAACAGACCGCCGCCGACAAGGCCCGGGCCGCAAGGGAAAAGAACGCCCTCCCACCGCCGTCAGCCAAGGTTCGCAAAAACACGCTCGACGAAATGACCGTCGGCCGAACGGAAGTGCCTCTCGGTAGCGATAGTGACCCGGTCAAGCCCGTGATGCGCGGCAAGATCGGTGCTGGGTCCTATGAAGATCCGGTGGACGAGAAGAAGCGGCGTGGTCGACCTAAAAAGAGTGGGCGGCCGGGGCAGTGAAAACGCCAACGGCTCTGATAACGATTGGACCCCGGATCAAATCCGGGGCGCCTCCGAATGAGATCGCAGCCTTTCTTCCTTCTCCAGAGTCATCCCCCCTGCTTGATCGTGGTTCCAATCCACCTCACCGCAAGCTGAAATGCGGAAAGTAGCAACGAGCCAAAGGAACAATGTTTGCGAAAGAGCATATAGGCACCGGAAACCAATAAATCTCCGATCTGTTCGAAGATGAAAAAGCCGGATAGAAACGCCTCTACTTATAAGCCACCGCAGCGCTCGACGGACCTGCCAGTGGAATGATCTCGAACTTGCGGAATCCCGCCTCGCGGCACCAGTCGATGAATTCTGCGCCGGTATAGTCGAAGGCGTCGCCGAATTCGATCAGCATGTTGAGCGACAGGAACAGGCCGAACGTGTTCTCGCGGCGCGCATCGTCAATCAGCGCTTCGATGGCGATGAACGCACCGCCGTCGGGGAGCGCTTCATAAGCATTTTTCACCAGCAGTTTTTTCCGATCCAAATTCCAGTCATGCAGGATCATGCCCATGGTGATGATGTCGGCCTGCGGCAGCGGGCCGGAGAAGAAATCACCGCTGACGGCCTCGATCCGGTCTTCAAGACCGGCCTCGGCAATGCGCCGCCTGGCAATGTCGGTCACAACCGGCAGGTCGAAACTCGTACAGCTTAGATGCGCATGTTCGGCCGCGACACAGCGGGACAGCAAAGCATCCGCGCCACCGATATCGACCAGCGACTTGTAGGCGTCGAAAGGAAAGCTCTTGGCAAGCAACTGGAAATTCCGGATCGACGAGCCGTTCATCGCCTTCATGAAGGCCTCCAGGCGCTCAGGATCGGCATAAAGCGTTTCAAAGAACGACGTTTCTGCATGTTTGGTTTCGTTCTGGGGCTTACCGGTTTGCAACGCCTCGGTGAAATCTGCCCAGAAGCGGTAATTGCGCTTGTCCCAGAGCTCGAGAATGCCGCCGATATAGGTCGGTTGTTCCCGATCAAGATAGAGCGCCGTTGCTTCGGTATTGCGGTAAAGTGCCCCTTCCCCGTCGCCGTCGCGTCCTAGCAGGTCGACAGATACCAGAAGATCCAGAAAGTCCATGGCGGGACGGTGCTGTAGCCCGAATTCACCGACAACCTTGTCCAGTGTCATCGCCCCCTTGGCAAGACGAGAATGGAGGCCTAATCCGACAGCCGTCAGCAACGCTCTGGAGAGCCCATATCCGGTTGCGGTCTGCATGATGTGATCGGGGGTCGGCGCGGTCATCGGAATTGATCCTTCTCAGCAAACGCTGCCAAGATGACATAGATGCTTGAGACTTGTCACGGTCAGGGCCGATTGTGCGACTGCGAAGGATCGCTGACGTCACAATTTGATAAAGGCGCGATTGCAGCGTCCATACAGCGAAGTCACAATACTCTCAGGGCTTCGGCACAGTTTCCGGAAAAATCTTCTCGACGAACACAGGTTCACCGCTTGTGATCTTCATCAGCGTGACGGTCTTCACGGGAACGTGGTCGCCGTTCAGATAGCTGATGGTTCCGGTGACCCCTGCATAGCTCTTTGTGTTTGAGAGTGCCAGGAGCACCGCGTCCGGGTCCGTGCTCCCGGCGCGTTCAATCGCACTTGCCAGCAGGCCGACAGCGTCATAACCAAGCCCGGCAAATCCGTTCGGACGCTGCCCCTGATAAGCCTCTGCATACTGCTTGGAAAACACCGCCGCCGGTCCGGTTTTCACGCTGGGACCGAAATAGGCGTGAGTTGTGTAGTAGACGTCGCTGATATCCGGGTTCTGCTGCCAGACGTTTTCACCGTCATAGCCGTCGCCTCCGATAATCGGCTGGGAGAATCCATTGGCGCGCAGCTCCGTCACCATGCCGAGTGCCCCTTGTGGAGTCTCGGCAGCCAGGAACAGAACGTCGGCGTCCTTGACCTTTCCGATCGCCTCGGCAAAGTTTTCAGGCCCCTGAAAAGGCACCAGCGAAGCGATCTCACCGCCCAAATTCCCGAAGGCCTCGGAGAAATAGCCTTGCAGCAGGTTGGTATAGGTGTGCCCGTCGTCGTAGAGCACTGAAACGGATCTGGCTGAAAGCGTGCCAAAGGCATATTCGGCCGCCGTTGCGGCCTGAACATTGTCGCCGAAACACGCCAGAAAGAGATGAATGGGAACCTCGGATGTCAGTTTGGGTGAGGTCGCCCCGGACGTCAGAAACAGGCGGTTGGCCTTTTCACTTTCCTTGCCGGCGACCAGCGCCAGACTGCTTTCCGACAGGCCGAACAATGCCACCGGCTCAGGCATCTCGTCGAGCAGATCTCGCACTGCAGTCCCGGCGCCGAGACTGATGGAGGTCCGGTCATCGGCGGACGTTGGCGCTCCTGATATCAGATGGAGAAGAACCGCAATCGACAAAAGCGCATTCAATCGCATATCAGGCTTCCTTGGACCGGGGTCAGGTTAAACAGTAATACGTCGGCAAGTAATGAGCGAAATCTCCTCAGATCCGGACACGCCGATGAGAGGGTTACGGGCGTTGCGCTTTGCTTGGTGGAATTCTCGCACTTGGCTTTCTGTTTCGCCCATGGCATCAAGCATGCAACCACCAGGCGCAATAGGCAAGCAAAGTTGCATCCGAAGGATCCATAAGGTTAAACCCTGCTGCGGAACTGACAATTGACTTCCGGCTCACCAACGTCATGCTGACACGCAGACAAAACCACTGCACTTGGCAGACGGTGAAGTCAGGGGGGACTTACGTGCTTAATCGATTTCTTCTTTCCATTGGAATGTCGCTGCTGATGACCGGTGCTGCTTCCGCGCAACTGGCCAAAACCAGTTACGGCGACTGGACCATCCGTTGCGATGACAAGAACTACTGTGTTGCCGAGACGGAGGGTAAAAGCTCCAACGACGAAGCCTTCAAACTGAAGGTCGAGCGCGGGGCAAAACCGTCTGCCCAGGTGTTTGTGACATTCCGTCCCAAAACCCCGCTTGAGGTTGGACTGCGGGCGCGCATCGAGATCGACAGTCTGGAAGAGGAAAATTACGGCTTTTTCGGCAAGGCGTCGAAGATTTATACCGGCAATGAAATGACCTTTGGAGGCGAGTCCGATCGCGACCTGATCGAGAAACTTCGCCTTGGTGAAGACGCCGTCATTCAGATTGAATATGGCGGGGCCACCGGCACCCTTACCTATTGGATTAAGCTGAATGGCCTCACCCATGCTCTTTTGAAGATGGATGAGGAACAGGGCCGCATTGGACGGCTGGACGCCATCGTTGCCTGGGGTGGTCTGCCATCCGACAAGGACGTCACAATCGCTGCGGCTCCGGCGTCCACAGCCTCCGCTTCATCCAACACCGTTTCTGCTGCGCAAGACAGCACCCCTGCACCGTCCAGCGACCTGCCGCCTCCGATCATGCCATCGCAGGAGACAAACAACAGCGGCATTGATCGCGGCCCGCGCGGTCTGGTCTATTCAACGGATGAAATTCCCGATCACGTGCAGATGCTCGGCTACCGCACGATGGATTGCCAGCTACACGATACGGTGCCGGGCTTCGGCGCGCAGTTCTACGCACAGGGCGATGTCGAGATATGGGTAGTTCCTTGCCAGATGGCAGATGTCAACGTGCCCTATTACATCGTCACGCATATTCCCTTCGATCCGTCCCTCAACGAATCCTATGACTTCGAGACGCCGCCTGGCCTCAACCAGCCCAATCACAGTGTGGTCAACAATCTCTATTATGACCCCGACACCAGCCAGATAACCGGTACCACCTACTATTCTCCGAACTACGATTGCGGCTCCTTTGAACGACACGAGTTCGAAGCGGAGTCCGGCGCCTATATGCTGGTTGAGTATCTTGAGAAAACCAATTGCGACGGCATTACCGGTCCCCCTGAAGGCTGGCCACTCAGCTGGACGATCGATGAAATGGGTGACTAGAGCCGGGTTGACTTGTTTTTATGGGAAAAGCACCTGAAGTTGCAGGCGGCACATTGACCTGCCCGGGCTATCGCGACCAATCTTCAAACGGATACGAATGATCCGGGTTCCGGAACGATGAGAAGAACGGATGCAATCTTTCAAATCCCTTGCCCTGGGAGCCATGTTGAGTGTTGCCCTCAACGGCTTGTTGCTAACCTCCATGAGTGAGGCAGCGGGATACAGGGTTCCTGCGGAATGGGAACCACAGGCAGCGGTCTGGATGCAATGGCCTGGCAAATATGAAAGCGCCATGCGCCCCGCGTTTGCCGACATTATCCGTTCCGTTCAGCCACATGAGAACCTTCATCTTCTCACAAGCACAGAGAAAGAACAGAAGGCCGCTCAGGCTTTTCTGGCAAAGCGCGGGGTATCGGATCGGAATATTACGTGGCACCTGATCCCGGTCGACAATGCCTGGATGCGTGACAACGGCCCGGTCTATCTGACCGACGGGACAGAAACCTGGATCCAGAACTGGGGTTTCACGGCTTGGGACGGCAGCACAGGCGCTGATTACCGGCAGGACAACGAGGTACCGGTTCATGTTGGAACACTTCTCGGTCTGACGGTTGAAAACCTGACGGATTACGTACTTGAAAAAGGGAATCTGGAGGTCAATGGCGCAGGGGTCGCCATGCTCAATTGGGACTGCCAGCAACAGCGCAATCCAGGACTATCCAAAGAAGATCATGAGCGCATTCTGAAAGAAGCTCTTGGACTATCCCATATCATCTGGTCCTACGGCCACCATCCCGACGATCTCACAACCGGGCACATAGACGGGGCTGCAAGGTTCATCAATGCCACGACTGTCGCCATTGCCGACACCGGCGAAGAGAGCGAGACACGACTTGCCGGAGACCTTGAAGCGGCTGGTTTTAACGTGGAATGGTATCCGGGCGATGTGAACTGGCTGGTTGGCGACGGTTATGTCGTGGCCATGAGTGAGCTGAATGCCGTCGAAGACGTGGGTCTCACAAAACGGCTGCAGAGGTATTTCCCGGGTCGCCAGGTCTATCTTGTTGATGCGTGGTCGATAGCGGATGGCGGCGGCGGCATTC
>NZ_JAILWL010000339.1 GCF_025698965.1 Roseibium sp. | reverse complement strand
AAATTAATCTGTAGGTCCATAAGCTGGGCGGCAACGGTCGCAATGCGGCGGCGTTCTCCAAAATCATTCAGCAAGCTAAGAGGGGCCACAGCACCTTCCTTTGCGAACTTGACCAACCTTGCGGGATGGATGTCGTGGCCCAAATCATTCGGAAGATCCAACTCCCGGAGATAGCGTATGCGTGCAAGCAAAGCATGCATGCTGGCTGGACTGGTGGAGTGCGGGTAGCCGCGTAGCCAGGTCAAACGTGACTGGCCAAGCCCCGGATCATTGATCAACAATTCCTGCAATGTTGCCCGTTGATCCACACTCAGCGCGTCAACAATACTGGTTGCGGCGTGCCGCCGGGCCGCAGCGCGGCCTTTCAAGGCCAGACGCTCCAACGTATCCGTACTCGGTAAGACCAGTTGCTGTTCACGCAATCCCGCGCATAGAGCGTGCAGTATATCCAACCCGTGGTCCGTTGCAAAAGCCGCCTCGTGTGCCAATGATGAGGCCGCATCCATATTGCCAGCCTGAAACGGGCGAAGTCCGAGATGGTTCATTGCAGTCAGGTGATGAACTGATCTGGTTTTGCGGTGGTGGACATACGCCGTCAGATCGGTGCCCGACACAGCCAGTTGCTCCGCCAGCCACGCTATGAATGGTCTGGGAAGAACAGTTCCATACATCCATCCTTGACCAGGATGTCTGAGCAGCGCGACATGTACTGCGAGGCCAAGACGGTTTTCATCCCGGCGTCGCGTGCGGATCAGGTCATGATCTTCCCGGGTCAGGGTGTATAAGCGGGTCAGCTGCTCAGGATCTTCGGGGATACCAAACAGCTGGTGGCGGGTCTTCGCGGTCAGCAGGGAGCGTCTTGCCATGTATGTGTCCTCATAATGGTGTTGATCATTTTGAGACATCGCATAATATAAAGACGAATAATGAGACAGTTTTCGTGGTCAGAATTTCGATTATCCGGTGGCTCACGACCCTGCCTCTAAAACGGTCGTTTTGGAGACACCATGCCGCGCATTGGCGACATCCTCGGATACGCAAGGGTCTCGACCTCCGATCAAGATCTGTCCGGCCAGAAAGATCGGCTGCTGAAGCACGGTGCCATTCGCGTGTTCGAAGACGTGATCTCCGGCAAAACGTTCAAGCGGCCTGGGCTAGCAGCCCTACTAGATCAGGCTCGCCCCAACGACACCCTCGCCGTGATCCGCCTTGATCGATTGGGACGCTCGCTCAAGGAGCTTCTGGAAACCGTCGACGACCTCAAGGCCAGGGAGATCAACCTGATCAGCCTCGAGGAGCGGATCGACACGACATCTGCCGCAGGAGAACTGGTGTTCCATGTCTTCGGAGCCATCGCTCATTTCGAGCGACGCCTGATCTCTGAGCGCACAAAAGACGGCATTGAGGTCGCCAGAGCGCGGGGCCGAAAACCAGGACGCCCGCCTCTTGAAGCAGAAACCGTCTTGGCGTTGCAAGACCTCGTCCAAGCCGGAATGACCGCCGGGCATGCCGCCAAACAGCTCGGTATCGCGAGATCAACGGCTTACCGGTTGGTCAAGGAAACAGGCCAGCCATAGCCGTTCCTCCTGTGGAACCTCGCGAACCTATGACTCGATACTATCGACTTTCTGGATCTTATCAGTGCACCTCGTCATTCAGTACTGACCCAAACGTCATGCATTTCTGATCCAGATCAAGAAGCCGCCGTTCGTTCAGGGCGCGGCGAATTCAACAAATGAGCCCGAACTACTTTATGCTGCGACATGGATGAATGGCTTCTATCCGGTTAGAAAACAACCCCTTGCAAAATATCGCATCAAGAACATAATGCGAACATTCCTGTTCCAAAGTGAGGCTGCATTCATGGAAAACATTTCACCTTACCTAGCCGGAGTTCTGCTGTCCTACTGTGCATTTTTGATGGCTATCGCAAGTCCCGGTCCGAACGTCCTCGCCGTGATCGGAACTTCTATGGCCGTAAGTCGTCGCTCCGGCATGGCACTTGCAATGGGCGTGGCGACAGGCACTCTCACGTGGGCAATGCTGACCGCTATTGGTCTTTCTGCCCTGCTTGCAACCTACGCTTCTGCCATTCTCATAATCAAAGTGTTTGGCGGTCTCTACCTATTGTGGCTCGCCTACAAATCGTTTCGTTCTGCGGCATCATCCCACGATATCGACGCAAATGAATTGGCTGGTGGTCGTCGAACCTCTTGGGGCTATGCCAGGCGCGGGTACATTATCCAAATGACCAACCCGAAAGCGGCCCTGGCATGGATCGCAATTATCTCGCTTGGTCTTGCACCGGGTGCGCCACTCTGGATTGCTGGAGCGATTGTGGGTGGCACGTTCATCCTGTCCGTGGCAATCCACCTCCTATATGCTTTGGCTTTCTCAACCCCCACAATGGTTCGCATCTACGGGCGAGCGCGCCGTGTCATTCAAGGTGCACTTGGCACGTTTTTGGGCCTTGCTGGCCTTCGGCTTCTGACAGATCGGGGGTGAGCGCATGGGAACTTACGATGACAATTCGGCAGCACAAAACCTTAATACTGGTTTTGTGGTTATGGTCAGGATCACGGCAAAAGACGGAGAGGTCGACGCTATAGCCGAAATCCTTCAGAGCTTGGTTGGTCCGTCAATGGCGGAACCGGGAATGAAGTTCTTCATGCCTTACAGATCCCTCGAGGATCCGGCGCAGTTCTTTGTCTATGAAATATACGAAGACGCTTCAGGATGGGATGCCCACAACGCTTCGCCTCATTTTCGTGCCGCCGTGGATGAACTTGTGGCTAAGGCTGCACATCGAGAACGCATCCCATTTGCTCCCTTTGTGACATAAGCAAGTTAGCTCCTGAAACTGACAGCAGACCTTCGCGCGAAAGCTGCGAAGGTCTGTTTTGTCCGCGATCTGTGAATTCAATCTCTAAAATCGAATGACCGCAATGGTGGCGGGCAGCAGTAACAGGCGGCTTCGCCGTCTGACCTGCAAATCAGCCCTGATCTTCCCAAGGGGAAGTCAGATCAACGCTACGGGCCAAACGGGGATTAGGTTAGTTTATGACGTTTGGGTGAAATTCATCCGGCGTTCAGAAGTTCCCATATTGTTCCGCCTTAGCGGGATCCTACGAACAAACCTTCCGATGCGGCCAACTGCGAGATCGTCGGTCGTGTTCGCTTCAGGTAGAACTTTTTGATAGTCGTGCCAACGATCTCCTCCCGCTTTTCGTCCAGCGTACGATGACCCTCCGGCCGTCCACGCTTACGATCGACCAGAGACAGAACGGTCCCGCCGGCGCGGAACAGCTTTACCGGCCGTCGCCTGGCTGACATCCATCTCGACAGCGAGCCGGGAAACGTCTGCGGCGGTCGCACCGTCAGGGTTGCGCTTCAGGAAGCTGCGGATCGCATCTGCCCGTCGGCAGGCTTCATCCCAAAGCGCTTCGTCAATCTCGTCAGGGAACCGATCGTTCATGGCAGGCTTGCGAGGAAAACATCGCGACCGTCATTCTCACATTAAGTGACAAAAGCCAAGCCGGATTATCAAATTAACTGCCCATTCTCAAATTACCTGCTCGCTCAAGTGACTGAAATCGTTGGTGCTCGATTCTTAGAATTAAATGGAAAGCCACATTACGCGCGAGCTTCGTAACGCATCTGAGCACCATCTGCTAGGCTTTCACAATGCAAGTCAGCGGCGCATGCCTATGCCGTAGCGTTCGTTCCTACACCATTCATCGAACGTGAGGTGGCTATACTTCAATCGGCATGCCGCCATGTCAGACAAAAACCTTTAATCTCGAAATCGACTGCTTTTTAAGCCATGTCGGCTAAGTCGATCGTATAGTGTTTTGAGTGGGATCGCCAATTCTGAGGCCACCGCAGCAGTCTTACCCTTATGACGCCTAAGCGTGTCAATGAGTATCGTCTTCTCGTAGGCGTTTAATCGATCACTTAAGCCGACAGGATCGTTGGCGGCATCGTCATTGTCCAAGTCAAGAAGAACCCTTTGTGCATATTGACGCAACTCCGCCAAGTTCCCGTTCCACATGCGTTCTGTAATCGCGGCGATTTTTTCGCTCGACAATTCGGGAACGGGTTGCTGCATGGCTTCTGCCTGCTGCTGCAACATACTTTGAAACACAGGCAGAACATCTTCAGGTCGCTTGCGGAGAGCCGGAACTTCGAGTTGTGCGACACTCATGTGGAAAAACAGGGATCTGCAAAGCTGCTCATCCGGGATGTCTTCAATCGAGCTTGAGGAAGTCGTAACAACACGGAAGTTCGGTTTCTTGTCTATGAGAGCAGCTAGAAGTTCCTGCTGGTTCGGGCTCGCAGTTTCAATATTCTTGAATATGGCGCAATGCGGCGTATCCAGGTTGGATAGGCTATCAAAGAGGGATGCATCGCAGTCCCTCAGGTTGCAGTCGGTGACCTTGTTTGATTGACTGCTCAATTCGCATAAACACTTCGCTGCAAGGAACCTTCCAGCCCCCGCTTCACCCCAGAGGTGAATGTTGACCGGCAGTTTTGAAAGTTTGCGCAGTTCATCCCTGAAGAGACGAATTACCAGTGATTTCCCAGGGAACTTGATAGCAGCAGCGTCGCGTCGCGTTAGCTTTTCCTGCAGTTCCCGATTTTGCAGGACCAATTCTCTGTGCTTTAGAGCCTGCCGCAATACCCGCAAAAGTTTGTCTGGGTGGCACGGCTTTTCGAGAAATTCAAATGCTCCGTTGCGGATCGCGTGGATCGCCATTGGAACATCACCTTCACCTGTCAACATTATGACGGGCAATTCCGGGTCAACTTCCTGGGCAAATTTCAACAACTCAAACCCGTCTTTTCCCTCCATTCGTATGTCGGTCAGAATGACACCATCAAGATCTTTTGAGACATGGTCTTTTGCAACGACATAGGCGCCGGCCTCGATCACTTCGATTCTTTCAAAGAATAGTGATTGAGCAATCGAGCGGCGCAAGACCGGATCATCTTCTACTAAAAGTACCGTGTTATTCATTTTTCGATTTTTGTTTCTCGAATTTCGGTAATGAGAGCGTAAACAACGCGCCTCCCGTGGCTAAATTGCTTGCTCTCAAGGTGCCGCCAAAACTTTCAACGAAGCCGTAGGAAATAGAGAGGCCCAAACCCAAGCCGTCGTCGGTGGGACCTGACTTGGTAGTATAAAATGGCTCAAATACGCGATCAGGATCCAACAGGCCTGGCCCGTTGTCGCTTATCTGAAGGGTGACATCACGATTCGATTCGTCGAGCTCGATGTCTATGTGTTTTTCGTTTTGGTGGGCGAGCGCATCAATGGCATTGGATATCAGATTGATGAGAACCTGCTGCAGCCGTACCTCACCGCCTATTACGAAGATATCTTTTGCAATATTCGGAAGAGACAATACAACAGCTTCTTGTTGCAACCGATGATCGGACATTTGTGCGGCAGATTCGATTACTTTGGAAATTGAGACGACCGTAGTCGGACGACTGTCGCTGCGTGCAAAGTTCCTTAGATTTTTGATTATTCGGGACATACGGACAGTTTGTTCTTCGATGTCTACCAAATTCTCTAGCGTCTGGTTCACTTTGCCTACGTTCAAGAACCGTGTTGCGTTCACCGCAAAGTTCTGAATTGACGAGATTGGTTGGTTCAGCTCGTGGCTAATCCCGGCAGACATCTTTCCAAGCGCCGACAATTTCGCCGCCTGGATCAGTTGGCTTTGAGCCTGCTCCAGTTCCTTGTTCTTTAAGGTTACACGGCGATCCAACTCGTCATTTAGCTTCTGGTTCGCCTTCAGACGTTCAACAAGATGTTTGCGCCTTTGGTAGATCGCCAGTGTCAGCGTGATCATCAAGGCTATGATTACCAGATAGAGCCAAACGATTTTGTTTGCAGTTTTGGAAGCAGTCTGACTGTCGACTAAGAGTATCGCTTCCAGCGCCAGCGACAGTATTTGTTGCTTGTTGACGATCAGTGGGGCCGGTGAAGGAGCTTCCGGTAAATTGCGCCAAAGGTCTATCGGGCCGAATCTGTCTTCGTCCACTACCAGATCTGCAAGCATTCCGATTGGGAATGAGGCTGACCGAGAAATCTCGTCAGGATTGCTGCTTCGAGCTACAAGCCTGCGAAACAGCAGTTCATTTCGGTTGCTGAAGATGACCGTCTCATTTTTGTCCAGCAGCAGAAATACATCGGAGCGTGCACGGAACTCTGTCTCCAAGCGTTCCAGGTTGACGTCAACAACTACTGCTCCGATCTGTTGATCTTTACTGTTGATAATCGATCGAGCATAAGTCAGAGTCCGCGTTTCGCCATGGTCATCATAACTAATCGCGACCCCGAGCGCTCCACTCATAGCTGTTTGGAAATAATTTTTATCGCTTCTACGTACTAAAGTGTCGTCACGTGCAGTAGAAAGCAGTTCAATGCCGCTTTTGTTTAATATTCTCACTTCAAAAGCGTTCCCCAGCTCGTGAGCGAGCGTTAAGTATTCAAGAAGTTCCTCATCGAATTCGCCGCGTTGGACGCTATCAATGACGGTTGAATTTCGTGCAATTAGGGTTGGGAGTACGCGCGCCGTGGAGATGTAAGCGCGAAACTGGTCAACTGCTTGCGAAAGGTTTTCTTGTCCGCTTCTATCTAATTCTCCAAGTGCGGATTTATATGCAGACGCCCAAACCCCCACACCGACACTCGCCACCAAAATCAACAGATTCAACGTGAAAAAAATCTTGCTTAACATCTGTAGAAAAATTCTGAATTATCGGAAAAAAGTCAATATATAATTCTGAAAACCCAGAAAAAGTTGTCCAATGCATTCAAAGATGCCTCGTAAGTAATTGAAAAATAATGAAACAATTTAAAGCTGCAAGATTTGTTTGACCGATCCTAAGGCGAACCTCTTTCTTTCCAAATCGTCACCTTGACGAAAATTTTTGGGAGGAAAATATGAAGAACACAATTCGTGCTCTGGCTTGTCTCGTTTCGTTTACTGCAATGACCACTGTGTCAGCAGCTGAGTGTGATCCAGGCGAAATAGTCATCAAATTCAGTCATGTCACAAATGCGAACAAGCATCCTAAAGGTATTGCTGCATCACTGCTTTCTGATCGCGTCAATGAGGAAATGAACGGGACTGCCTGTATGGAGGTTTTCCCAAATTCGACCCTTCTGACAGACGAAAAAGCATTGGAAGCA
>NZ_JAILWL010000338.1 GCF_025698965.1 Roseibium sp. | reverse complement strand
GATCACGGCATTGATTTTTTCTACCGGCCGAAAAAAGACGCCGAGCAGCAGGAGAAAGCCCACAAATCCGCCATAGGACAGGGAACCTCCCAGCACCAGATAACTGCCGGCCAGCATGATCGCGAGCTGGATGAGCCGCATGCTCATGTAGTTCAGCGATGTGGAAGCCGCCATGAGTTTGTAGGCTTCCAGTTTGGTCTGCCGGTATTTTGCATTGTCCCGGGCAAACAGGTTTCGCTCGTGATGTTCGTTTGCAAAGGCCTGAACCAGTCGCATGCCGCCGACATTCTCTTCAACACGGACATTGAAATCTCCCACACGGTTGTAAAGCGCCCGCCAGTTGGTGGTCATGCGCCGGCCATAGCGGCTGACGACCCACATGACGATAGGAATGAAGGTCAAGGTGAAAAGAGCAAGCGGAACGCTGATGAAAAACATCAGGAAAATTGCGCCCGCAAAGGTCATGACGGCAATGAACAGATCTTCAGGTCCGTGATGCGCGACCTCGCCGATCTCTTCAAGATCCTTCGTCACCCGTGTGATCAGATGACCGGTCTTGTTGTTGTCGTAAAAGCGGAAAGACAGTTTCTGGAGATGCTCGAACGCCTTGCGTCGCATGTTGGTTTCGATGTTGATCCCAAGCATGTGCCCCCAGTAGACCACCACCGCCGTCAGGATGGTGTTGATTATGTAAACGGCAAACAATCCTGCCGCGGCCAAAAGGATCAAGGACCAGTTCTGGGAAGGCAGAAGGTCGTCGACAAAGACCTTGACCGCCAGCGGGAACCCCAGTTCCAGCAGGCCGACAATGATCGCGCATCCGAAGTCCAGAAAAAACAGAGACTTGTAGGGTGCGTAGTAGGAGGCGAACTGGCGAACGACGCCGGGCTTGCCGGAGCCGGAAAATTCAGAAGAAGACATGTCGACTTTGAAACTCGGGTTGAAACTGAAGAAATATACGACCGTTTGTTTCAGCGCCATTGAATTGCGCGTCAGGAACCGAATTTTATCAATAGTCGACCGCGCCTTGAAGGCGGTAATACCGCCGCTGTTGTCGATGAAGGTTGACCCTCGCGGGGATAAAAGGTGAGGGGATGCAGCACGCTATTTTAAAGCGAGATCAGGTGTTGGAAACAGCGGCAAATGCCGGTTCCCGAACGGCAGGTCGCAAGTCACCAAAGCCTGGGCATAATCCGGTTGGTCTCGCGAAAACCAGAATAGCTATGCTGAGGGTGAATTTGTCGCAGATCTGCTATGCAAAATTGGAGGTGAGATTCTTGTTTTACCGCATTGAATTATTAAGTTTCGTCCTGTAGGTGTCGCGGCAAATATGAACACCATCATCCCAGATCATTTCTGGGCATCTTAGGAGGTCACGATGACCCGTGATGATATTATTCGCGAGTACAGAGAACACAGCGCCTCTTGGCCGGCTCTGGTTGGCGTTTATGCGCTTATTGTCGGCGCAATGGTATTCTCCGGCTACATGATGGTCGGATGATCCGACAGGTCTGATCTGGCCTGGTCGACAGAATTCGTTTCAAACACCCCCGGAATGGAAATTCCGGGGGTGTTCTCGCTTCAAAGGTCAGACATTGGCGGCCTCGCCGATCGCATCCGTTCCTCTTTCTTCCAGCAAAGTCGTCAGCCAGTTCGGATCCATCTCCGGGACGGAAGACAACAGAAGATCGGTATAGGGATGGTGCGGCGGTGTGAACATTTGGTCCTTCGGACCTTGTTCAACGACCTTGCCTTTCTGCATGACCACAACCTCATCGGCAATCGAACGGACTGTTGCCAAATCGTGGGTAATGAACATGTAGGCGAGATTGAATTCTTCCTGCAGCCGATCCAGCAGCTTCAGGATGCCTTCCGCAACCAGCTGATCAAGTGCACTTGTCACCTCGTCACAAATGATGAAGGACGGATCTGCTGCAAGAGCACGGGCAATCCCGACCCGCTGTTTCTGTCCCCCTGACAGTTCGGGCGGATAGCGGTTGTAGAATTTGGCTGGATCCAGTTCGATCAGGTCCAGGAGTTCATCAACCCGGTTCTTCAGTGCCGTGCCATGCAGCCCACTGTAGAATTGTGCCGGCCGGCCGATGATCTCGCTGATCCGGATTTTCGGATTTAGCGCCGTGTCCGCCATTTGGTAGATCATCTGCGCTTGCCGGAGCTGCTCCTTGGTTCGGTCCTGATAACGGGCCGGCAGGGCCTCGCCATTATAAAGGATCTGACCCTTTGTCGGCGGCAACAGCCCGGTAATGCAGCGGGCGGTGGTGGACTTGCCCGAACCGGATTCTCCGACCACAGCCACCGTCATGCCCGGATAAATGTCGAACGAAACATCATCGAGCACCTTGGTCTTGCCATAGGCCGCATCAATTCCCTGAACCGAAACGATCGGAATCGCGTCCACGCCTTCCGGCCGCTGCTTTTGTGGCCGTTTGAAGCTTCGAACGGCCCAAAGGCTTTTGGTGTAGTCTTCCTGCGGCGTGTCGAGCATCTGCTCCGTTGGGGCTTCTTCGACCTCCTCACCTTTTAGGAGAACCTTGATTGTGTCGGCCATCTGGGCAACCACAGCCAGGTCGTGGGTGATGTAAATGGCTGCCGTGTTGAACTGATCGACAATGTCACGGATCGCTGCAAGCACCTCGATCTGCGTGGTCACGTCAAGCGCTGTTGTCGGTTCGTCAAAGATGATCAGATCCGGACGGCAAGCCATGGCCATGGCCGTCATCGCCCTTTGAAGCTGCCCGCCGGATACCTGATGCGGATACCGGAAGCCGATTTCATCCGGATTGGGCAGGCGCAGACGATGATAAAGCTCCTGCGCATCTTCCTGCGCTTCCACACGCTTCTGGATACGGTACTGAATCGGCGCTTCCGTATGCTGATCGATGATCCGGTGCGCCGGGTTGAACGAGGCGGCGGCGGATTGTGCCACATAGGCGATCCGCGAGCCACGCAGAGCTCTGAGATCGCTTTGCGGCGTGGTTGTCAATTCCATGCCGTCGAACTCGATCGTGCCACCGGATATCCGGCAACCGTCGCGCGCGAACCCCATGGAGGCGAGGCCGATTGTCGACTTGCCGGCACCAGACTCACCGATCAGACCGAGAACCTCGCCCTTGTGCAGCGTGAGATCGACACCATGGACGATCTCGATCCATTTTTCGTCGGAATAGCCTTCGATGCGAAGGTCCTTGATTTCGAGCAGAACGTCTTTCTTCGGGACCATGCTCAAACCTCCTTAAGTCCGGAGGACCGGAACAACATCCAGTCAACGACGAAATTCACCGACACTGTCAGCAACGCGATGGCGGCTGCGGGGATGAGCGGTGTCAGTTCGCCAAAGGATATAAGTGTCGCATTTTCACGCACCATCGAACCCCAGTCCGCCGTCGGTGGCTGGATCCCAAGCCCCAGAAACGACAGACCGGCGATGAGCAGAAACACGAAACAGAATTCGAGGCCGAATTCGGCAATGAGAGGTGCTGTTGAGTTTGGCAGAATCTCACGGCGGATCAGATACCACGTTCCTTCACCGCGCAGTTTGGCTGCCTCGATGTAATCCATAACCACAACGTTGCCCGCCACTGCACGGGTCAGACGGAAAACGCGCGGCGAGTAGATCACGGCAACGACGATGACGATCACGGTCAGGTTTGTTCCGAAGATACTCAGTATCAAAAGCGCGAAGATTAGTGACGGTACCGACATGATCACGTCCGCAAGACGTCCCATGAACTGGTCGAACCATCCGCCTTTGGTGGCAGCGAACAGACCGGCGAGAGCCCCCATGATAAAAGCCAGGGCTGTTGCCAGCAGTGCAAGGCCCACTGAGTTTCGTGCACCGTAAATGATGCGGCTGAACATGTCCCGGCCTAGCTGATCAGCTCCAAGAAGCATGGTCTCGTCGGCGGGCGCGAAAGAGGAGGAAATCACCTCTGCTTCACCGAACGGAGCGATGACCGGCGCGAAGACACCTGCAATGGCGTAGGTGAAGATCACGAACATGCCGAAGGACGCCGTGAGCGGTGCGGTGCGCAGCTCCTTGGCAACCCCTTCCGGAGACACGATGATCAGAAATTCCCGGAACGCGTAGGATGTGCCGGCGGCCAGAGCCAGAAGTCCGGCGGCGGTCGTGATGAACCGGAGCGCCGGGACACCACCGATAATTCCGGTGACGAAGGAGATAAGTGTCAGCGAAAAGATCAGGATGAAGATCTGACGCCTGTTGAAATAGGCTGCAAGGCAGGAAGCCCCAATCAGCAGCGCGTAATATCCGATTACGAATGAACTCATGTCGCTGCCCTCACTTCGGATGCCGCAAACGCGGATTGGTCAAAATGGCTCCGACATCTGCTGCTAGATTGAGCAAGATGAAGGTCGCAGCGAAGATGAGACAACAGGCCTGCACGATCGGAAAATCGCGTTTTGCTACTGCATCCACGAGAAGTTGGCCGATACCCGGGTAAACAAAGACCACCTCCACAAGGACAACCCCGGTAATGAGGTAGGCAAGGTTCAGGGCCACAACGTTGATGATTGGTGCCCATGCGTTTGGCAGAGCATGTTTCACGATCACTTTCCAGGGCGGTACGCCCTTCAACCGAGCCATCTCGATATAGGGAGAAGCCAGGAGGTTGATGATCGCGGCGCGGGTCATGCGCATCATGTGCGCGGTCACAACAAGCACCAGCGTCAGCGCCGGCAGGAAGGTCCGGTGCAACAATTCGCCGAAGCTCATGTCGGCACTGAGGCTGGCAATTGCAGGGAAGTAGTTGGTCTTGACCGCAAGGTACAGAATTAGAATGTAGCCCAGGAAAAACTCCGGAGAAGAGATGGACGTCAGGGTTGCGACGTTGGCGACGCGATCGAACAGGGTGTTGCGAAGCAGGGCAACGATGATGCCCAGCACGATTGAAACCGGAACCGCAATCACTGCCGCATAGGTCGCCAGGAACAATGTGTTGATGAAGCGGTCGCTGATGGCTTCGCTCACACGTTCGCCCGACACGAGTGAATCGCCGAAATCGCCCGCCAAAGCTCCCGCCAGCCAGGAGAAGTAGCGAAAGATCGCGGGTTGATCGAGGCCAAGTTTTTCGCGAAGAGCTGCCACCGTTTCCGGTGTTGCGCCCTGACCCAGAACCGCTTGTGCAATGTCTCCAGGCAGAAGCTCAACCGCAAAGAATATCAGGATTGAAACCACGAAAAGCGTGATCACTCCTAAGCCAAGTCTCTTCAGGACCAGCTGTAGGATGTCCCCCATTTGTCCCTCCAGATTTTAGACGCCCGGCACCCCTCACATTGGCCGGACTTAATGTCTGGACGAGTATCTGCCTGATATTTGAATTTGCTTCGGCAGCGCCCCGACAGTCGAAACGGGCACAGCCCCGGAAACCGGGACGACCCTTAAGCGTGAAGCGGCGGTTGTCCGCCGCTTCGTCAATCCTGGATCAGGACTCAAACCACCAGCGGCTTGCCGCCCGGGCTCCATCATTCTCCCAGCTGGCTGCGAGTTGTTCAGGAGTTCCGACCCTGGTGCTGTTGGCGTAGACGAAGTTGTTGAAGAACGGGATGATGGTTCCACCGTCGTCCTTCGCAAGAATGGCCATTTCACGATACATATCCGCGCGGCGGACATCGTCCAGTTCTGCCTTTGCCTGCAGCAGCAGCTTGTTGAACTGCTCGTTCTGCCAGAAAGACTCGTTCCAGGCCGCATCGTCCTTGTAGGCCAGCGTGTACATGACATCCGGCGTCGGACGCGCACCCCAGGAAACCAGGCAGAACGGCTTTTTCAGCCAGACATCCGTATAGTAACCGTCGTTGGGTTCCCGCACCACGTTGATTGTGATGCCGGCGTCCTTGGCCTGTTCGGCATAAAGGACGGCCATGTCCACAGCGCCGGCATAGATACTGTCGGCCGTGCTGAGGTTGATCGTCAGGCCTTCCGCACCGGCCTTCTTCAGCAATGACTTGGCCTGGTCAGGGTCATATTCGCGCTGGACGATATCATCGGGCCAGTAGGGCTGTGCCGGGGAATGATGGAAATCGTTGCCCTTTGTTGCTGCGCCGAACGCGATCTTTTCGATGATTTCGTCGCGGTTGATGGCAAACTTCAATGCGTTGCGGACGTCGACGTTGTCGAACGGGGCGGTGTTGCAATGCATCGGCATGGTGATTGCACCAGCCGACGGGATGTTGTGGATCTTGATGTTCGGATTGCGCTGCAAAAGCGCCATCGTTTTCAACTCGATGAGCGAAACAGCATCAACGTCACCAGTCATCAGCGCGGTCTGACGGGCGTTTGGATCGTTCAACGTGATCAGTTCGACCTGGTCGAAATGAGCACCTTCCCTGTGCCAGCCATCATGACGGCTGAGGTTGAACTGGACGCCGAATTCGCCGCTGTCGATCTTGTAGGGGCCGCTGCCGTCACCGGTTTCCCAATTGATAGTACCGTCGTCGTTCGCCGGGCAGATAGCCAGGTGATAGTCTGTCATCAGCCACGGGAAGTCTGCGTTGCCGCCAGACAGTTTGACAATCACTGTGTGATCGCCGTCCTTGGTGATATCGACGACATCCAGGAGAAGAGACTTTGCTGCGGAGGTTGACGCATCACCGCGATGATGATTGAGCGATGCAATGACATCGTCTGCGGTCACGTTCTTTCCACTGTGGAAAGAAGCCTGGTCGGTCAGTTTGAAGGTCCATTCAGACGCGTCGGGGCTCGCTTCCCAACTGTCTGCAAGATCCGGCCCCAGAGAACCGTCACCCATGATCATTGTCAGGTAGCTGCGGTGGGTATGAGCCAGAAAAATCATCTGACGCGTCAGATATGTTCCCGGGTCGTGGGAATCGTTGGTGTTGCCGTCGTGAAGTCCCCAGCGAAATGTTCCACCTGCTTTCGGCTGTGCCTTCGCTTTTGTAGACCACAGGCCGGTTGCGGTTGTCGCAGTCAGGCCGGCAAGAATTGAATAGCGGATGAATTCACGTTTGGTGATGCCGCCGGTGCGGGCGGCCTTTTCCAAATTGTCGAGCAACTCTTTGTCATTGGAGTTTGTCATTCTTCTCCCCTTCTGGATCTTGTCTCGATTTTATTCTGTGAAGTTCCCAGACCTAGCATCCGTTGCTTTTTGCACGCTGCAAAGCTCATATGCGACATAAAAACAGCAAAACACGAACACCCTGGTTTCGGCTAGCCA